>NZ_JBXWSM010000044.1:0-35822 GCF_059613405.1 Ruegeria sp. BHSA118 | reverse complement strand
ATTTCAAACCCAACCTTTTCAGGGCTGCATCCGCCGCCCGCGTCCACCGTTCCCGTAGGGCAGCGTTGGTGTTGTGGCGCAAGCCAAGTGATCTCAGATGCTCAAATCGTTTCGGGTCATCCCTCCCGAAAGACACCGCTACGCGTGGCCACCAATAGTCCACAGCGTCTTGCATGTCTTGCGACTCTTCGTGTTCAACCAGCTTCACAGCACCTTCCAACGCCAGTTCGCCGTGACGCGCCTCGATTGGTGCGATCTGCCGGAAAGCCTCGGCCAGTGGCTGGTAAGAGACGGTCGAGAACTCGGCCAGTTGCTCTGCCACAGCACGGCTCATCAGCAGGTTCATGACGACGGCATCAGTCCAACCGGAAATCGGATAATTGAACACCGCAAGCCGCATGTCATGTTCGCTGCGGGTCGCGCCGATATCCGCTTTTCGATCCAACCGGGCGGTCCACGGGTGATGCGTGGCATAACGATCGGTGTCGGCGCCGAACTCACCCATGATTTTCAGAACCCGGTCCGCATGGTCCGTCTTTTCCAACACGATCTTCGCCGCCGCGATGCGTTCCTTTATGCCGGGGCCCTGGTTGATGACATCAGCAAACCCTGCGGCACCTGCGAGTTCGCTGTCCACAAACGTAGCCATCAGTTTCATCAGTTCGGCGCGGTAACGCGGCGGTACGTTGGTCGGATTGGTCAGCACTCCGCCTGCGGCCAGATAGGTGTCAAGTGTCATGGCGTCGGTCATTGATCCTCTCCCTTTACTGGTCGTAGTCCACGACCACACGGTCGGTCACCGGGTAGGCCTGACAACTCAGCACGTAACCTTTTTCGACCTCGTAATCTTCCAGCGCGTGATTGGCGAGCATCTCGACCTCGCCCTCAAGAACACGGCAGCGGCAGGTTGAACAAACCCCGGCCTTGCAGG
This sequence comes from Ruegeria sp. BHSA118, assembly GCF_059613405.1. Taxonomy (NCBI): domain Bacteria; kingdom Pseudomonadati; phylum Pseudomonadota; class Alphaproteobacteria; order Rhodobacterales; family Roseobacteraceae; genus Ruegeria; species Ruegeria sp. BHSA118. The sequence goes on along the minus strand of NZ_JBXWSM010000044.1, from coordinate 34,891 downwards.
CGTAAGGCGCGTCCATGGCATTTTCCAGGGCGGCATCCAGAATGGACTGATCCTTCGGCAAGGTGACGGTCTGCGTCGCGCCGTCCAGTGTGATCGAAGCACTGGTCTGGTTTGCCTGCGTGCCTGCGTCGGCCGCGTTTGTCTTGCGCCTGGCCCGGCCCGGCTGGGCGCTGGCGAAGAGTTCGAACTTGATCTGGCTGTCCTCAAGTCCGTGTTCCCGCAAAGCGGCGGCAATACCCAGCATCATCGGCTCTGGCCCGCAGATGAATGCGGTGTCTGCATTCTTGACATCGATCCAGTGCTTGAACAGCTCGCGGCATTTTTCCTGCGTTACCAAACCGGTGAACAGGTCAATCTCCTGCGCGTCGGTTTCCAGAATGTGGATGACGTTTAGCCGACCCATATAGAGGTTCTTCAGATCCTCCAGTTCCTCACGGAACATGATCGTGTTGATGCCCTTGTTGGCATAGATTAGCGTAAATCGGGATTTGGGTTCTCGGGCCAGCGTGGTTTTGAGGATCGACAGAACAGGCGTGATCCCCGATCCGCCGGCGAAGCCAAGGTATTGTTTTTCCGCATCCGCATCGATGGGCACGTGAAAATTGCCCATGGGCGGCATCGCCTGCACGACGTCACCTATGTTGAGGTCCTCATTTGCCCAGCTTGAGAACGCGCCACCCTCGACACGTTTTATGCCAACTTGAAGAACACCGTCATCCTTGCCAGCGCAGATGGAGTAGGAGCGGCGCAGTTCTTCACCGTCGAATTCGCGCCGGAACGTCAGGTACTGGCCAGCGGCAAAGTCGAACTGTTCCGCCGCACCGTTGACGGGTTCAAGCGTAACGACAACCGCATCGCGGATGGTTTTGTGGATGTCGGTGACTTTCAGGTCGTGAAAACGTGCCATCCGGTACTCCTCCTCAGATGCACTTGAAATAGTCAAAGGGTTCCAGGCAGTCAGTGCAGCGCCAATGGGCCTTGCACGGGGTCGAGCCGAACTGGCTGACCTTTTCGACTGCTTTACTGCCGCAATGGGGGCAGCGATCCGGGCCGCCGGCGGGTTGCGGCGGCGCAATTCCATAATCTTCCAGCTTGGCGCGGCCTTTTTCGCTGAGCCAATCGGTGGTCCAGGCGGGTGAAATGCTGGTTTCTATGCGCAGATCCCCGATGCCGTGATCGCGCAGGGCGGTTTCGATATCCATACTGATGATGGATGTCGCCGGGCAACCGGAATAGGTTGGCGTGACGGTTACGACCAGAGTGTCAGCGTCCCAGCGCACATCGCGCACAATGCCCAAATCCACGACGGAAATAACCGGGATTTCGGGATCGGGCACGGCATCCAGCCAGCTCCATATCTGGTCAGTCGACACCCGCATCCGCTTTTACCAGCTTGCACCGGGATAGGCGCGCTGCAGCCACTGCATCTGCGTCAGCAGATGGCCCAGATGTTCGGTATGCATGCGCCCGTCCCGCCCGCCTTTATGGGCAAATCGGCTTTCCGGAAGGGTCAATGTCGCCTTGGCCAGAACCCGTTTGACCAGCGCATCATATTCTTCGCGCAGATCGGCCGGGTTCGGCGCGATCCCGGCCGCAGCCATCTGAGCGTCGATGTCATCGCTGACAAACATCTCGCCCACATAGGGCCAGAGGTAATCCAGCGCCGCCTGCATCCGGGTGTGACTTTCTTCGGTTCCATCACCCAGACCTACGACCGTTTCTGCCGAACGCTCGAGATGATAGGCGACTTCCTTGCTGGCTTTGGCAGTAATCGCGGCGACACGATCATCAGAAGATGTCAGAAGACGGCCGAGCATGATCGAATGCCAGGCATCGAACAGGAACTGGCGCATCAGGGTGCGGCCGATATCACCGTTCGGAACCTCGACCAACAACACATTGCGGAAATCCCACGCGTCGCGCAGAAATGCCAGATCATCGGCGGTTTTGCCGCCGCCTATCTCTCCGGCAAGGCCAAGCCACATCTGGGTCTGCCCAATCAGGTCCAGCGCCGTGTTGGCCAGTGCAATATCCTCCTCCAACACTGGCGCGTGGCCGCACCATTCGCTGACGCGATGGCCCAGGATCAGGGTATTGTCCCCCATCCGCAGCAGGAACTGCTGAAACGCTTCGTCGCGGGTCATCACATCGCCCCCACTTCTTCGGGGATGTCGAAAAAGGTCGGGTGTCGGTACACTTTGCTTTCGCTGGGCTCATACAACGGACCTTTGTCACTGGGCGACGAGGCCGAGATGTTGTTGGCTTCTACCACCCAAATCGAGACGCCTTCGTTGCGGCGGGTATAGACGTCGCGTGCGTTCTTGATCGCCATTTCCGCGTCCGGGGCATGCAGCGAGCCGACATGTCGGTGGCTCATCCCATGTTGACCGCGGATGAAGATTTCCCACAGGGGCCATTCGGTATTCATCGGGTTTCCTCCTCAGGGTAAGCTTATTCGGCAGCCAGATTGCCGGCCTGTTTCTTGCGGGCGTGGGCCAACAGCCCGTCACGCACCCATTTGCCGTCATCCCAAGCCTTGTTGCGCGCCGCCAGTCGGTCGACGTTGCAGGGGCCGTTGCCCTTGATCACATCGAAGAATTCCGACCAATCCGGCTCTGAGAAATCGTAATGCCCGCGCTCTTCGTTCCACTTCAGGTTCGGGTCGGGGATTGTCAGTCCCAGATATTCGGCCTGTGGGACGGTCTGGTCGACGAATTTCTGGCGCAGCTCATCATTGGTGTTGATCTTGATCTTCCAAGCCATCGACTGCGCGGAGTGGACAGAATCCTTGTCGGACGGTCCAAACATCATCAACGACGGGTACCAGAAGCGATTCATCGCGTCCTGCGCCATCTTGCGCTGCTCGGGCGTGCCTTCGGCCATTTTGCGGATCGCGTCATAGCCTTGGCGCTGATGGAAGCTTTCTTCCTTGCAGATGCGGATCATGGCGCGTGAGTACGGCCCGTAAGATGTTCTTTGCAGCGGCACTTGATTCATGATTGCAGCGCCATCGACCAGCCATCCGACCGCGCCAATATCCGCCCAGTTCAGCGTCGGGTAATTGAAGATCGACGAGTATTTCATGCGGCCATCCAGCAGCATCTCGGTCAGTTCATCGCGGCTGACACCCAACGTTTCGGCGGCACAATACAGGTAAAGACCATGCCCGGCCTCATCCTGCACCTTGGCGAGAAGGATCGCCTTCCGCTCCAGCGTCGGCGCGCGTGTGATCCAGTTGCCTTCGGGCAATTGGCCCACAATCTCGGAATGAGCGTGCTGTCCAATTTGACGGATCAGCGTCTTGCGATACCCGTGCGGCATCCAGTCCTTGGGTTCGATCTTGATATCCGCGTCGATCCGCGCCTGAAATTCAGCAAGCTTTTCCGGATCTTCATTTGACGCTTCGGATTCTACCATCTGAGCATACATGTCCCGTCTCCTCCGTTACACGCGTTCAAGTATAAGGGCCGCACCCTGCCCGACACCAACACACATGGTGCACAGGGCATAGCGCCCGCCGGTACGTTTCAATTGATAGGCTGCGGTCAGCACAAGACGCGCACCGCTCATGCCCAGGGGATGGCCCAGCGCTATCGCGCCACCGTTGGGGTTCACGTGGGGCGCGTCGTCGGGAAGGCCCAGCTCGCGCAAGGTGGCAAGACCCTGAGACGCAAACGCCTCGTTCAGTTCGATCACGTCCATCTGATCCACGCTCAGCCCTGCGCGGGCCAACACCTTGCGGCTGGCCGGCACCGGGCCGATGCCCATCACACGTGGCGCAACACCCGCAACCGACATGCCAACCACACGGGCCATCGGGGTCAGACCGTTCTTGGCTGCCGCGGCCTCATTCGCCATCAGGATCGCCGCCGCGCCATCATTCACACCGGACGCATTTCCCGCCGTCACGGTTTTGTCGGGCCCGTTCACACCTTTCAGACCCGCGAGTTTTTCTGCCGTAGTTCCCGGGCGCGGGTGCTCGTCCGTATCAACGACAATCGGATCACCCTTGCGCTGGGGAACCGAAACCGGGGTGATTTCGTCCGCGAACACACCAGCCGAATGCGCGGTGGCCCAGCGGGACTGGCTGCGCGCGGCAAAGGCATCCTGGTCTTCCCGGCTGATACCATAATCTTCCGCGACATTGTCGGCCGTTTGCGGCATGGAGTCGACGCCGTATGCCTGCTTCATCTTCGGGTTCACGAAACGCCATCCGATCGTGGTGTCGTATACCGCGTTGCTGCGGGTGAACGCCGAACTTGCCTTGGGCATGACGAACGGCGCACGGGACATGCTTTCCACGCCACCCGCAATGGCCAAATCATAGTCGCCCGCCTTGATGCCGCGCGCCGCCATTCCCACGGCGTCCATACCGCTGGCACACAAACGGTTCACCGTCGTTCCCGGAACGTCAATCGGCAAACCCGCCAGCAGTGCCGCCATACGCGCAACGTTTCGGTTGCTCTCGCCCGCCTGATTGGCATCGCCATAGATCACGTCGTCAACATTGGCCCAGTCGACCTGAGGATTGCGCGCCTTCAATGCCGCCAACGGCAGAGCAGCCAGATCATCTGTGCGGACCGACGAAAGCGCTCCTCCGTAGCGTCCGATCGGAGTGCGCGTCGCGTCACAAATGAAAGCGTCCATTTTAGAGTACTCCTGTTCCCATGGAACAATATCAACCGTCTGGTCGGTTAATAAATCTTCCCCTGATTCGATGCAAGGCTTATGTTACTCAATCTTCTCACATGTCGCACATCCTGTAACATTAAAGATGGCTGCTGACCAAAGAGGTTTTCTTGACTGCAAAAAAGACGACGCAGCCATTCTTAATAATGGCAGGAAATCCAACAGCTCGCCCGAACTTTGCCTTGCCGAGGGTCAGTCTATCAGATCGGCTTCCAAGCTCGATAGCGAGGGGCGCGGCAGCCTTTCCAACAAGTGCGAGACAGCTTCTCTGCACGCCGCGCCTTTCCAGTCATCCGGCAGGAAAACCGGCGGGAGGCTTGGATGGCGCAGAACGATACGTCGCCAGGCATGCACCACCAGTACGCGCAGAACCGCCGAACGCATCGGATCGCCCGCCCCCTCTGCGGGCAAAAGCCGCTCAACAACCTGAATGGCGTCCCAGAACTGATCATAGGCGGTTTTCAACGGCTCCGGCCCGCAGAGGTCGCGAAGCCAGTTCGGGACGGACATCGTGTCGCTCTCGAAACCCAAAAGCTCTTCAAGATCATCCGGCATCGGCCCGGGCGCCATGGCCGTGGACGCATTCAGCGAGAAGTAATCCCCCGTCAGCATCAGGTCCGACAATTCCTTTCGGGAACTTTCCGAGTTGCTGGCGATGAGGACATGCCAGATATCCGGCATGTTCGGGTCGCGGGAATAGATACGCGGTGCGGCTGCAACGCTTTGACCGCGGCCAAAGCTGGTCAGCCTGTGCACACTGTTCCGACCGACCCGCGTGCTTTCAATCCAGCCTTCCTTGCGCAACCGATGCAACGCAACACGCGTGGCCTCGGCCCTGATCCCCGCCAGACGCGTAAGCGCCGTGATAAGTGATCCGCTGATCTGATCTGATCCTTCCTGCGCCAGATCGCCGAAAATCGTGACCAGAACAGACCACACCCGCTGGGTGCTTGTCGTGGTCAGCCGGCTGACACAGGTTTCAAACCAGTCTGGAGCGGTATCTTTCATTTGCCCAGTATAATCGGGCCCGAAGGAAATGCCATCCGGCCCAGCGCGCAAACAGTTTCGTACAGGGTCAGGATTTCGCCAACGGGGTCGGTTCAGTCAAGCGTTGTCGGGCAAGACAAATGATCGGCCGAGGCAGCGCCAGCTGCGCGCGGCCCGCGGCGCCTGCCGCTCTATTTGGAATGCATGTCACGTTTGCGGTTGCGAGTCCGTTTCGTGGCCTCTTCCGAGCCGTCGTGATAGGTTCCCAACCACTTGTCCCAGGGCATTTCCGCGTTGCCGTAATTGCATTCGTAATAACGGTGATGCAACTGGTGGAAAAACGCCCCGATCAACAACGCCTGACGGTCGCGCGCCCAGATGGCCTCGTACCCGGAATGAGACGAGGCGGCGCCCAACATCAGCCAATACCCCAGAAAGATCATGTGCACCGGGTTGCTGGGCAGTACCAGCACGATCAGGATGGCACTGAGATACCCCAAAACCTCGACCGGATGCATCGACATGCCCGACCATGGGCCAGTGTTGACGTTGCGGTGATGCACCGCGTGAACATGTCTGTAGATGAATGGCTGATGCAGAAACAAATGCACAACGTAGAAATGAAAGCTCTGCCAGATCGCCAGGATCGGGAACAGCAGCACGAACCAGACCGGATGCGCCGCGAAGCTGAGCGTGGCGATATAGTCGTTGGAATACATCCAGCGCAGAAAGCACTCCAGCATCGACAGGAATGTCGCGCCAAAGACCATTGAATGGTAGATGTTGTCCCACGTCTGATAGCCGAACTTGTACAAAGCGTTCTTTCGCTTCATGTAGGGTCTCGGGTCGTATTTCAGCAGCTTTCCCTGACCGTCGACCCCGTAGAACCACATGTGCAGGCCACCCGCGACGATCAAAAGCAGCACCCAGTTCCGAATGAACACCCATGACATCCAGCCCGGGGCAAACGAGGCCTGCCCGGCATCGACAGGTTGTACCCAGAAGGCCACCAGAAAGGCCAATGCCAGAAAGATCGAGCGGTCCGAGAACTGAAGCCAGTTCTGCCAAACCCATTTCGCCAGGACGCTGATTTTCGGCGGCCAGTTCCAGTACGGGGCGAATTTCACCGGCAAGTCCGGGTGCCAATGCCATTCGCGGCTCATGGGTCCGGGCTCGGGCGGTGCGTTGGTGGTGTCCTGAGGGTTGGCATCTTGGATCGTCACGTGATTGTCCTTTCCTGAATTAAGTCACCTTTTTCAGGACCAAGCCGGTGGCGGCTCGTAAGGATATTTGCGTGATGGCCGGCGATACACGATGTGACCAATTTAAGGAAAGGGCGGTGGTTATCGAGCGCCTTGCGCAACCTGCCCCGCCCATCTGGTTTCTTTGGGGAACGAAAAACGGCCAGGCGTTCCAGCCGTTTTGCTTCAGGCGTGATGCAGGATCCGCCCTTGTCGGCGAATGTACCGGCGCATGATTGATGATCCGCCATGACATAGATCCGTTTCTTGCCCGCCGCGCACCGCCCTATTCGGCGGCCTTCAGCTCAGATCCTTGCGGGATCACTTCGTAACCGGGCTCTTCGGGTTCATCATCCAGCATTTCCGATGGGAACCCCGGGGCGCGGATATCCAGCCCGGTTTTGTCTTCAAGCCGGCGGATGATGTTGGGGGAAAACTCACGAGGGCCGTATTTCTCGATCCCGTCCTTGAAAATTTCGATCATCAGCGGATTGATCTCCAGCGGCACCCCGGCGCGATCCGCCACCTCCTGAAACAGGCCGATATCCTTCAACACCAGGTCCATCGTGAACGAGATATCGCGAGATCCGTTGAGGATCACCTGACTTTCGGTTTCATGCACGAAGGATGTCCCCGAACTGATCTTGATTGCCTCATACGCCGTATTCAAATCCATTCCGGCGGCCTTGGCGACGACAAGCGCCTCTGAACAGGTGATCAGGTTTGCAGTGGCCAGATAGTTGGTCAGCACTTTCAGTACCGAAGCAGATCCCAGCTTACCGGTATGAAGGATGCGACGCCCCATCGTGGTCAGAAAGGGCAGGATACGTTCGAACGTAGCGCGATCACATCCGGCAAAAATCGAAATGTTGCCGGTATCCGCCCGATGACATCCGCCCGAGACCGGACAATCGACGGCAGCGCCACCGCGTTCTTTCACCATCGCACCCAGACGCTTGACCTCTGCTTCATCCGTGGTGGACATCTCCATCCAGATTTTGCCCTCGGTCACTTCGGGCAGCATTTCCTGCATCACAGCGTCCGAAGCCGCCGGAGAAGGCAGGCAGGTGATCACCGCATCACAATCCCGCATCAGTTGTGCCGGATTCTCGGCAGCCTTTGCCCCGCGGTCGACGAAACCTGACACCAGATCAGAGTTCAGATCATGTACGGTCAGATCAACGCCATTGCGCAGCAAACTGCCACTGAGTTTCCCGCCGACATTTCCAAGGCCGATAAATCCAACTTTCATACCTGCGTTCCCTTTCCGGTGGCCAATCAGATGACCGGCGCTGTTTTCCCTGATGAAATCTACGGGCGTTGAATGTAGCGTGTAAAACGAATAAATATCGCCAGTATCCATAAAATTTTTTGGTGCTGGAAATGTCAAAATCGCCCAATCTGGTCTGGCTGCGGTCTTTTGACTGTGCCGCACGGCACATGAGCTTTACCGCCGCGGCAGAAGAACTTGGCATCACACAGACGGCCTTGAGCCTTCACGTCCGCTCATTGGAAGCACAGCTGGGCTGCCCTTTGTTCTTTCGTGCCGCGCGCAACCTCAGCCTGACAGAGGTCGGGCAGGCGTATGCGTTTTCCGTTCGGCGTGCCTTGGGCGATATCGACCTGTCGACCGCAAGCCTGTTTGGCTCCAGCCACAAGCACGAGCTGGTCGTGCGTGTGCCGATTTCCACAGCCAGTTTGTTCCTTGCCGGCAGATTGCCCGAGTTTTCATGCGCACACCCGGGTGTATCGATCAGGTTGGTTTCAAATATCTGGGCAGAATCCGCGGGCAGGGAAAACGTCGATGTCGAGCTGCGTTTGGGAAACGGGGAATGGAACGACGGGCCATTCAGCAAGATCTCGGATGAGCGTATCGTTCCGGTTGCAGCCAGATCACGAGATCGGAAATGGCCTTTGGCGCAAGAACTGCTGGCCAAACCCCAGATACAGATTTTGGGTTTTCAGGACATGTGGCACCGGTATTTTTCCGCTTTCGGCACAGAGTATTCTCCCACAGCGCCCTCTTTCACCGTAGACACGACAATTGCCGCCGTGGACATCGTGGCGGAAGGTGAGGGATACGCAGTAATCCTTGAGCGCTTTGCCAGAACCGCAATCGAGGCCGGAAGGTCCATCGCGATTGTCGGGGACGCCATTCCAATCGAACAGAGCCATTTCCTTGTCGATGGCCAGAGATCGAACGCGAACTCTGCTGCAAAACAGATGTTTGAAACCTGGCTGAAACAGATTTTCGCCTGAGATATGCCTGCGGGCAATGAATTCGATCTTCTATTTTTGACCAGTTACCTGCGTGCACGCGTCTGCTTGCTGATCCAGTTTGCAAAAACTTGAACGGCGTCGTTCTTCTGACCTGTTGGCGTCGCGATGTAATAGGCGCTGTTCGACGTGTTGGCGATCTGGCCGATTTCGGTCAGAACGCCGGACGCCAGCTCTTCTTCAATCAAATACGAGGGCAGAATGGCGGCACCCAAACCGACGGCGGCGGCCTCGATCAGCATCGAGAACTGATCAAACCGCATCCCCGGAAAAACCGCCCCCGGATCCAGCCCGAGTTGAAAGTGATAAGTAGACCACAGCTCGGGGCGCGAGGTCAGATGTAAAAGCGGCAGTTCAAAGGTTTGCGCGCGGGTGTCCAGCCTGTGACGTCTCAGCAGCGCGGGTGCTGCCGTGACAACCAGATGCTCGGGGAACAACCTGCGCAATTGCGCGCCCGGCCAATCCTCCTGCCCGAAATGGATGGCCAGATCCATACGTCGTTCTTCAAGGCTGAAAGGCGTCGTGTAGGAGTGCAGGTCAAGTTCGATCCCGGGATGACGCGTTTTGAAATCCGGCAGGCGCGGCACCAGCCACCGTGTCGCAAAGGTGGGCAGGACGGCCAGGGTCAAAAGCGACGAACCGTCTCCGGCTGCAATTGCACGGTTGATCGTACCACTGAGACGTTCAAGATCACCTGCCAGCTCGTCCCGCAAGGCCCGCCCCGCTTTGGAAAGGCGCACTGCGCGTCCAACCCGCCGAAACAGCGTAACGCCAATCGCGGCCTCAAGCTCTCGGACCTGACGGCTGATCGCGCTTTGCGTCACGCCAAGCTCTTCGGCTGCCATGGTATAGCTTTCATGGCGCGCGGCGGCATCGAAACTGCGCATAAGGGCCAGCGATGGAAGCGAGTTGATCCGGGGCATGGAAATCATGAGTTTTAGTCACTGAAAAGATACTCATTGGCGTATTTTTCTCAAGTAACTTTGTGACTAAAACCGAATTTGATTGCAGAGGAAGGTTCATGGTGTTCCAGCGCGCAGACCGGTTGAACGGTATCGAATTGTCGGAAATCGTCCAGATCTCAGAGGCCGCCGCCCGTCTGCGCGCCCAAGGGCGTGATATTCTGGCGTTGTCAACCGGCGAACCGGACCTGCCGACGCCGCCCCATGTGGTCGAAGCTGCGCATTCTGCGGCACTGGAGGGCAAAACCAAGTACCCGCCCACTGCCGGTGTGCCTGCGCTGCGCACGGAGATTGCCCGACAGGCAGGTGCCGAGATGACCCAGGTCATCGTATCAACAGGCGCCAAACAGGTGATCGCCAATGCGATACTGGCCAGCGTGAATCCTGGCGACGAGGTCATCATGCCTGCACCTTATTGGACCAGCTATTCCGATATTGTCCGGATGGCAGGTGGTGTGCCGGTTGTTCTGCCCTGCCCGATAGATCAGGGCTTCAAATTGCTGCCTGAACAATTGGAGGCCGCCATCACACCGCGCACGCGCTGGCTGATGCTGAATTCACCGTCCAACCCGTCGGGCGCGATTTACGCGAAGGCAGAACTTGCGGGGCTGGCAGAAGTGCTGGAGCGCCACTCGCAGGTCTGGGTTCTGGCCGATGAGATTTATCGCCATCTCAGCTTTGCGCCTTTCACGTCCGCGGCCGAGGCCGCCCCGGCACTGACCAACCGCATGCTGATCGTCAACGGTGTGGCCAAGGCGTGGTCGATGACCGGATGGCGCATCGGCTGGGGGATCGGACCGTCCGAACTGATAAGCGCCATGGTCGCTGTTCAGGGTCAGGTCACATCGGGGGCATGCTCGATCTCGCAATGGGCGTCGCTGGCCGCGATCACTTGTGAACCCGAGTTGCTGGAGGAGCGTCGCGCCCTCTTTGCCGCGCGCCGCGATCAGGTCGTTGACGGGTTGAACGCGGTACCCGGGCTGCGCTGTTCCACCCCGGACGGGGCGTTTTACGCCTTTCCGTCCTGCACTGGCCTGCTGAAAGAACAAGGCGGGCCATTTGACAGTGACGCGGAATTCTGCACGTGGTTGCTGGAAGATGCCGGCGTTGCCCTGGTGCCCGGCCGCGCCTTTGGGATGCCGGGCCATCTTCGCCTGTCGTTCGCTTATGCTGAAGATACAATTGCAGCGGGCCTTGCGCGTCTGAAAACCGCTGTGGAAAGGAAACTTGCATGAAACCTCAATCCGCCCCGCACCTTGGCCCCTTCACCTGGGACGATCCGTTCCTGATGGAAGACCAGCTGGCCGAAGACGAACGCATGGTTCGTGATGCTGCACATGCCTACGCGCAGGACAAGCTGCTGTCTCGGGTAACTGCCGCGTTTGCCAATGAAGAAACCGACCCTGCCATCTTTCGCGAGATGGGTGAGATGGGTTTGCTGGGGACAACCATCCCCGAGGAATATGGCGGCATTGGATCCAGCTATGTGACCTATGGTCTGGTCGCGCGCGAGGTCGAGCGGGTGGACAGCGGCTATCGTTCCATGATGTCGGTGCAGTCCAGTCTGGTTATGTATCCAATCTACGCTTACGGCACCGAAGACCAGCGCCAGAAATACCTGCCCAAACTGGCAAGCGGCGAATTTATCGGCTGCTTCGGGCTGACGGAACCCGATGCCGGTTCGGACCCCGGCTCGATGAAGACTGTCGCGAAGAAAACCGAGGGCGGTTATGTGCTGAACGGGTCGAAAATGTGGATCTCGAACGCCCCGATCGCCGATGTGTTCGTCGTTTGGGCCAAATCCGAGGCGCATGGCGGCAAGATCAAGGGCTTTGTTCTGGATAAGGGAACTGCTGGACTGTCGGCCCCCAAGATCGAAGGCAAGCTGTCCCTGCGCGCCTCGATCACCGGTGAGATCGTGATGAACAATGTCGAGGTCGGCGAGGACGCCCTGCTGCCCAATGTCGAAGGTTTGAAAGGCCCGTTCGGCTGTCTGAACCGTGCCCGTTACGGCATTGCCTGGGGATCGATGGGCGCCGCCGAGGCGTGCTGGCACGCGGCCCGGCAATATGGGTTGGACCGCAAACAGTTCGGTCGCCCGCTGGCGCAGACACAACTGTTCCAGCTGAAGCTTGCCAACATGCTGACCGAGATCACGCTGGGCCTGCAAGCCGCGCTGCGCGTGGGTCGCCTGATGGACGAAGCCCGCGCCGCGCCCGAGATGGTCAGCCTGATCAAACGGAACAATTGCGGCAAGGCGCTTGAGATCGCCCGTCATGCCCGCGACATGCATGGTGGCAACGGGATCAGTCAGGACTTCCACGTGATCCGCCACATGGTGAACCTTGAAACCGTCAACACCTATGAAGGCACCCATGATGTGCATGCCCTGATCCTGGGCCGTGCGCAGACAGGTCTGCAAGCCTTCGCCTGAGGACATTTGACATGGATCGCGCCGCAATCGTGCATGACAATTTCCTGCGCCGGGTTGCGGCACGGGACTTTCCCGAAGGTGCCGCACCAGCGGGGCCTCTGACCGGCACCGACGCCGTGGCGCTTTACCGGGCGCAATGCCTGAGCCGGGCGCTGGACCGGCAAAGCCGCGCGATGCAGAAAGCGGGACAGGGGTTCTACACGATCGGATCGTCCGGGCATGAGGGCATGGCGGCTGTTGCGGCTGCCCTGCGCCCGACCGATCCGGCCTTTCTGCACTACCGCGATGCGGCCTTCCAGATTGCCCGCGCAGATCAGGTGCCGGGCCAAAGCCCGACATGGGATATTCTGCTGTCTTTTGCCTCGTCTTCCGAGGATCCGATCAGTGGCGGGCGTCACAAGGTTCTGGGATCAAAGGCGCTGTGCATTCCGCCGCAGACCTCAACCATCGCCAGCCATCTGCCGAAGGCGGTCGGCGCGGCATATGCCGTCGCCGCTGCACGGCGTCATCACCCTGAACATGCAGACATGCCCGAGGATGCCATCGTCTATTGCTCGTTCGGGGATGCCTCGGCCAACCATTCCACCGCACAGGGCGCGTTCAACACGGCGCAGTGGACGTCCTTTCAATCTGTGCCTCTGCCCCTTCTGTTCTGCTGCGAAGACAACGGGATCGGTATTTCGACCAAAACGCCGAAAGGCTGGATCGCGGCCACTTTCGCCAACCGTCCGGGCCTTAAGTATTTCTCGTGCGACGGGTTGGATCTGTTCGACACCTATCGCGTTGCGCAACAGGCGGCCGACTATGTGCGCAGCCGCAGGAAACCCGCCTTTTTGCATGTTCGAACTGTTCGTCTGTACGGTCACGCCGGGGCCGATATGCCAACCACTTATATGCCAAAGGCCGAGGTTGAGGCCGAAGAGGCCAACGACCCGCTGCTGCATTCCGTGCGCCTGCTGGATCAGTGCGGCGCGATGAGCCCGGAACAGGCGCTGAGCGTCTACAATGATACCTGCGCCCGGGTCGCCCGCGTGGCCGATCAGGCTGTTACACGCCCTCGCCTGCAAAACGCAAAAGAGGTGATGGCCAGCCTGATCCCGCCGGCACGCCCCTGCGCGCCGACCAACGGCCCAACACCCGAGCGTCGGGCCAAGGTATTCGGCGGCGATCTCAAGGCTCATTCCGAACCGCAGATCATGTCGCGATTGATCAACTGGGCACTGACCGATCTGATGCTGGAACATGACGAGATCGTCATGATGGGCGAGGATGTCGGGCGCAAGGGCGGCGTTTACGGCGTAACCCAAAAGCTGCAATCACGGTTTGGCCCTGACCGGATGATCGACACGTTGCTGGACGAACAGTCAATCCTGGGTCTGGCGATCGGCATGGCTCAGAACGGGTTCACGCCAATGCCGGAAATCCAGTTTCTGGCCTATCTTCACAATGCCGAGGATCAGCTGCGAGGTGAGGCCGCCACCCTGCCCTTTTTCTCGAATGGTCAATATACCAACCCGATGGTCGTGCGCATTGCCGGGCTGGGGTATCAAAAAGGGTTCGGTGGACATTTCCACAACGACAACTCGGTCGCTGTTCTGCGCGACATTCCAGGCCTGATCCTGGCCTGCCCGTCGAACGGCGCCGACGCCGCGCGGATGCTGCGTGAATGCGTACGCCTCGCGCGTGAAGAACAGCGGCTGGTCGTTTTCCTCGAACCCATCGCCCTCTACCCGATGCGGGACCTGCACGAGGCCGGAGACGGCGGCTGGATGCAAACCTATCCCGACCCTTCTGAAAAGATCGGCTTCGGCGAGGTGGGCGTTGACGGTGACGGCAACGATCTGGCCATCGTCACCTTTGGAAACGGCGTCTATCTCAGCCATCAGGCGCGCGCGGCCTTGCAGGCCGACGGGATCAAGACACGGATCATCGATTTGCGCTGGTTGTCCCCTTTGCCCAAAGCGGCACTGACACAGGCCGTGACCGGGGCCAAACGCATCCTGATCGTCGACGAAACCCGCCACCATGGCGGCGTGGCCGAAGCTCTGATGGCGCATTTTCACGAAACATGCGATGTGCCGCTGGCCCGCATCACCGCTGAAGACAGCTTTATCGCCACGGGCCCGGCCTATGCTGCAACCATGCCATCGAAGGACAGCATCGAAGCCGCCGCGCGATCCTTGATGGAGGCCGGCACATGAGTTCCGCCAAACAGACTGCCGTCGTCATCTGCCCTGGCCGCGGTACTTACAACAAACCCGAGCTGGGTGTCTTGGGCCGGCAATTCAGCGACAAAGCGCTTCTGAGGCGCTTTGATGAAATGCGGCGCACGCAGGGGCAAGACACGCTCAGCGAACTGGACGGTGCGTCCCGATATTCCATTGCCAAGCACACGCGCGGCGACAATGCATCTGCTTTGATCTATGCCGCGACTTTGGGCGATTTCCGCGCCATCAATCCTGACAAAATCGAAGTGGTTGCGGTGACGGGAAATTCGATGGGCTGGTATTCGGCGCTGGCCTGCGGCGGTGCGCTGTCCGCCGAAGGAGGGTTCGAGGTGGTCAACACCATGGGCACTCTGATGCAGGAAAACATGATCGGTGGGCAATTGATCTATCCTTTCATGGATTCCGACTGGCATCCTGACCAGGCCCGCAAGGCAGAGCTGCTTGCCTTGGTGGATGACATTGACCGAACCGATGCAACGCTGACCCTGTCGATTGATCTGGGCGGCATGTTGGTGCTTGCAGGCGACGACGCCGGTTTGGCCGCGTTCGAAAAGGCCGTACCGGTGGTTCAAGAACGTTTTCCCATGCGATTGGCCAACCATGCCGGGTTCCATTCGCATCTTCAGGCTCCCGTCTCGGCGCAGGGTCGCATGCAACTGAGCGCTGGCCTGTTTCGACAGCCGGACCTGCCCCTGATCGACGGGCGTGGCCGGATATGGTGGCCCGGAGCGTGCGACCCGAATGCACTTTGGGATTACACCCTGGGCCATCAAGTGACCGAAACTTATGATTTCACCCATGCCATCGCACAGGCCGCGCACGAGTTCGCACCGGATCTGTTCATTGTGACCGGTCCCGGCACCACGCTGGGCGGTGCCGTCGCGCAAAGCCTGATCCTGACCAATTGGTCCGGACTGTCGGACAAGTCGACATTTCAGTCTCGCCAAAGAAACAGCCGGATTCTGTGTTCGATGGGCATGGATGATCAACGGAAACAGGTGACATGAACCTGCGGGCCCGCCGGTCAGCCTCGGAGCCGGCGCGCCGAGGCTGCCAAGCCGTTTCAGAAAACCGGTGCAGGAAGTCCGGTTTGTCATTTCCGTCGCTATTCAATGCGATAGAAACGTTCTGATGTGCCGCGAAAGACGTCGTCCAGCATCGACGCCGGGATGAGCGTCTCATGCCGGGAAACGGTTTCCTTGTAGGTCGAGGTAAGGCTGTCGACCGGGAAATTCGATCCGAACATGCAACGATCGGCGCCAAATTGCGACAGGCAGGTTGAAACGATCGGCGAGACGCTTTCAGCATTCCAATCGTGGTCGAACATTCCCAGGCCGGAGAGTTTGCAAAAGACATGTGGCAGGTTTGACAAGGCCGTCAATTCATCTGCCCACCGCGGCAACCCTTGCGGTGTCCGGTCGTATGGCGAACCTGCGTGGCAAAGAGCGATCCGGGTCTCCGGCGCCTGTGCAAGGACATTCGCGGTTTGACCCATCAGCTCTGGCAGCAGTTGAAGATCAAAGGAAAGACCGCGCGCGCCCAGTTGCTTCAGACCAGTCAAGAACTGTGGGTCTTCAAGTAACGCGTTCGTGCCAGTTGAGGCGTCTTCACCCGGAGCGCGGCCAATAATCTGACGAACGCCGCGCATCGAAGGCAGGGTTTGAAGACGGTCGAGCTGTGCATCCAGATCATCCGAGGTCAGATCGCAAAATGCCACCTGCACCAACGGCCAGTCAGGGAACTGGTCGGCAACGGATTGTACCCACTGCGCCTCGGCCCAGGGGTCAGCCGCGCCGACCTGAATGTGAACCGAAGCGCCGAACCCCATGGCTTCGGCGTCTGCGCGAAACTCCGGCAGCAAATAGTCCCGCTGGATGGAAGACGGATCGCCGAAAAACCGAACGATACCTTTCTCCATAAGCCAGGGGTAGTGCACGGCCGAAAGGTCCCACAGGTGGTGATGCGCATCTATCCTCATGATGCTTCAATCCCGGTGGTGCGCGCCAGAATATCCACACCCTGCCCTTTCCAGAAATGCAGCAAGTCGATGAAGATCCAGTTTTCGGCCAGCTTGTCTTCGACGCGGCGATAGATATCGATCACCCTGAATTCGCCGGGTTTTCCGGTGGCTGGCATCCCCATGAAACCCCCTGTGGGCGTGGCAGTAAAGTTGGGCCATCCAAAGAAGCCACCGTAATGCCCTTCGGCCAGACGGCAGACGTGATTGGTCTTTGACCGATCCGTGAAGGCGGCGCGAAACGGTCCGGAGTGTTGCCTGGCATAGCGTTCTATCGTGTAGGTCGCGCCAATTCCTTCGGGCCCCCACCAGATCATGTCCTGGTGCCACGTGCGCGCCAATTCTTCTTCCAGCGACAGTCCGCTGTCCCAACGGCCCAAATCCGCGATCATCGCGTTGACGACCGCCAGCGTCTTTTCGCCTTCGTCTGCGGGCTGCGCATCGTGCAGCAAACCATCATGGGACCTTGGTCCGGGCTGCACCAGATGTGCCGCGGTCTGCGGGGGAAACGGATTCTGGCCTGCCTGAACCATCAGGTGCGGGATGTCGAAATACATCGCCGTTTCGACAATTCTGCCACCGGCAACCTTGTAGAACGCGCAATATCGCAGGAATGCCATCTTGCCGGTCGGGCGAATACCCAGCCACGGACGGTCGAACAGCCCCAACAGATGGCCCATGGCAACAACCCAAACGTCGGTTTCTTTCCGCAACGCGTTTTGCCCCGCAAACAGAATATCCACTCGGTTCTGCAAATGCGCAAGGCTGCCCTTCAGCGGCTGCCAGAATTGCCGGGCAACCTGTTCGGCGCCGTTGATTTCGTTGAAGGGATGAAAGCCGCGCCACCTCAAGTCCGGAGCGCAGAATTGGCTCATCACCTTCGGAGTTTCCGTCACTGCGGCGGAGTCCAATGCGGTGTGAAACGCAGAGATCAGTTTTTTTTCTGTCTGAAAGTTCACGGTTTTTACCATTGTAGTCAAAGTATTGCGAGCGGCACAAAGCCAGGTTGAGTCGGATTCATCTGTTATTTTTGCATACGTATGCAAAAAAGTCTTGCCTGATTTGATACATGCGAATTACAGTTTTGCAAACGTATGCAAAACGATTCCTTGCAGGGGGCACCATGGCGGAAATTCAATTGCGGAACGTCGGCAAGCGATGGGGCTCATTCGTTGGGGTTCACAATTTCGACCTGACGATTGCAGATCGTGAGTTTCTGGTGCTGCTCGGCCCATCAGGCTGCGGCAAGACAACCACCATGCGCATGATCGCCGGCCTTGAAGACGTGACGGAAGGCGAAATCCTTGTCGACGGCAAAGTGGTCAATGATCTGGAACCCAAGGACCGCGACGTGGCGATGGTGTTCCAGAGCTACGCTCTGTATCCCAACATGAACGTTTACGAGAACATCCGCTTTCCGCTGAAAGTGCGCGGTATCGACCCGGCGACCCACGACGAAAAGGTGCGCCGCGCCAGCGCCATGGTGGAACTGGACGATTTCCTGCATCGCAAGCCAGCCGAGTTGTCGGGTGGTCAGAGACAGCGTGTAGCACTTGCACGTGCCATCGTGCGCGAACCCAACGTGTTCCTGATGGACGAGCCGTTGTCCAATCTGGACGCCAAGCTGCGGGTTTCCACCCGGGCCCAGATCAAGAACCTGAGCCATGAGCTGGCGGTCACCACCATTTACGTCACCCACGACCAGATCGAGGCCATGACCCTTGCGGACCGCGTCGTCGTGATGAAACAGGGCGTGGTTCAGCAGGTCGGAAGCCCGACCGAAATTTATGACAGTCCCGCCAATACTTTCGTCGCCAGCTTCATCGGTTCACCTGCCATGAATTTAATGGATGGCGAAGTGGCGGGCGGAATATTCCGCGCCGAGCATGTCGAAATTGCGGTGGATGCACCGGATGGCCCAATGACGCTGGGCTTCAGGGCCGAAGATGCCAGCCTTGCCGATGGCAAAGGTCAGATCACCGCTCCGATCTATACGCTGGAATTGCTGGGCGACGCGACCATGATCTCGGTTCGGGTCGGCGGGGCCCTGGTTTCGGTGAAAGCAGACAAAGCATTCCGCGCCGAGATAGGAGAAACGGTCTCGTTCTCGGTGCCGACGGAAATCTGTCATCTCTTCGAAGCTGGAAGCGGTGCGCGGATCGGGGGCTGACCCCACAAATGGCCCGCAAGGGCATAACACCGGTCCGGACGTCGACGACGGACCGATCCTGACAGGGAGAAACCTATGAAACTCAAGACGATCCTCATGGCCGGTGCCATGTCCATCGCCGCCAGCGGCGCGTGGGCAGATTGCGCCTTTGAAAACGATGTGCCGCTAAAATCACTGTCCGCTGGTTTTGAAGCCTGGAAGGCGGTCACCGATGCGATGGCAGAATGCGGCAATTTCAGCGCATCGCTGGATCAGGAATTCCGCGAAAAGCAGCCCGAAGCATTTGCTGCGGATCCCGCGCTTTACCAGATCGGCGGTGTTTCGAACGCAACCCTGGTGCCGTTGCTGAACGCAGGCACGATCCGCCCGCTGGATGATCTGGTCGAAAAATACGGCCAGGACCTTCTGCCCAACCAGTTGATCAAGGTCGATGGCAAGACCATGGCCATTGCGATGATGGTGAATGCGCAGCACCTGATGTATCGCGATGATGTTCTGGCCGAATTGGGCATCGAAGAACCAAAATCCTACGCCGACGTCCTGGTCGCAGCCGCCAAGATCAAAGAAGCCGGCGTCATGGACTATCCGATCGGGGGAACCTTCAAGACCGGTTGGAACCTCGGCCAGGAATTCGTCAACATGTACCTTGGCGAGGGCGGCTCGTTCTTTGGCGACGGCAATATGCCCGGGATCAACAACGAGCAGGGCGTCGCAGCGCTGGAAACACTGAAAGCCATGACCGAGTACATGGATCCGGAATATCTGGTTTCCGACTCGACCTACGTTCAGCAACAGTTCCAGCAGGGCAAGATCGCCATGGCGAACCTGTGGGCCAGCCGTGCAGCCGCGATGAATGATGAGGCCGAAAGCCAGGTCGTCGGCAAAGTCACCATGGCCGCCGCGCCGATGGGTTCGGCAGTGCCGGCAACCACCATCTGGTGGGACGGCATCGTTCTCGCTTCGAACATGAGCGACGAAGAGGCTGAGGCTGCCTTCCGCGTCGCACTTGAGGGCATGGACGGCGAAATGGTCAGCGCAAACAACGACGTCGCTGTTTGGCTGAGCCCTGCCTATTCAGCGGGTGCTTTGGCGGCAGGAGCAGCCGCTTCGGCTGAAGCGGGTGCAAAGGCGTACCCGGCATCTGGCCCGATGGGCATCATGCACACTGCCCTCGGCAACGGTCTGGCCGACTACCTGACCGGCGCCAAGGATGCTCAGACAACGCTGGCCGATATCGAGGCGGATTACATCACTGCCGCGAAAGAAGCCGGTCTGATCAGCAACTGATCCTCCCCTGGGAGGGCTACGGCCCTCCCGCCCCTTCTCCTCGAGAGTCATGAGAAAGGCAGAGCCATGAATTTCCGGACATTTGCCGCATTTGTCGGCCCCTCTGTCTTTATGATGCTTCTCTTTATCGCGTTTCCGCTGGTCAGCGTGTTCAAGCAGAGTTTCTACGTCACTCAGCCGATCTATGAGTCGGTCGAAAAGGAAACCTGCACGCCCGGTTTCCTGACGCAGACTTGCGTGACCGAGATGGTTTCGCAGCCAAAACTTGACGAACATGGCGAGGTCATTACCCAAACCCAATATGTCGGTTTGCAAAGCTATCGCAACGTATTGGAGCCTGAACGCGCATGGCGCGCCATAAGCGACGGCAGTTGGCATGTGCTGTCTACGATCAACTTCTGGAAGGCACTTCGGTTTACCCTGACCTTCACCTTGATCACTCTGCCGCTGGTGGTCGGGTGCGGGCTTGGGATCGCGATTCTGATTAACAATGCGGCGCGGTCCATCCGCGGTCCGGTGATCTTTGTATCCCTGCTGCCCTTCATCATCACACCCGTGATCGGTGTGCTGTCGATCAACTGGCTGTTCCGGGGCGACGGCATCCTGACCGCAATGATGGAATGGTGGTTGAACCGGGATATCGCCCTGTTCGCCCAAGCCTGGACCATCGAAATACTGATGATGCTCTACCGCGTCTGGCACGTGGCGCCGTTCGCGGCCATAGTCTTCTATGCCGGACTGCAAACGGTCAATCAGGACAGTCTTGAAAGTGCCGTGATTGACGGTGCGACCCGTTGGCAGCGCCTGAAATACATCGTCATTCCGCACCTGATGCCGCTGATCATATTCGTGTCGATGATCCACCTGATGGACAGCTATCGGGTGTTCGAAGAGATCGTTGGTTTTTCAAGCCAGGGCTACGTCATCTCGCTTCAGTGGCTGACCTTCGACTACCTGACGCCGGATCAGGCCGGCAACCGGTCGATCAGCCGGGCGTCCGCCAATTCGATGCTGACCATGATCGGTGTCGTCATCCTGCTTATCCTGCCGCTGCGCCGTACGTGGCGCGACCATAAAGGAGGTCACTGACATGTCCTCGCGTGCGCTTCGCCAGCCCTTCAGCCTGCGGTTGACCTCGAACATCTTCCTTGCGCTCTGGTGCCTGGTAGCGGCCTTTCCGATCTTCTGGATCGTGGTGATGAGCTTCAAGTCACCCGTCGATGCGTTCGACAGCAACGCGCTGAACGTGATCTTCGGGCCGGCCACGCTGAGCGTCGGAAAGGGCTTGTCGCTGCTGGATATCATTCTGGGCATCGCGGTTATCTGGGGCACGATCTTCGCTGCCACCAAGACACTGCTTTCGATGATAAAATCCTACACCAAGCCCGGGCAGGAATGGTTTGGCTGGCTGATCGGTGTGCTGGTCATGCTGGTGGGTTTCCTGCTGGTGTTCTTCGTGGTCCTACCTGCAATCCTGAACGTGTTGAACCCGCTGTTTGGCCCACTGGGACGGGATGTGCTTGGTCTGACGACCGAGCATTACAAAACCGTCTGGATCGACCGGGGCTTTTCGAACAACTTCAAGAACTCGCTGATCGTGACGACGGGCGTGGTTACGGTATCACTGACGGTGGGCACATTGGCGGGCTACGGTCTGGCGCGGTCAGGATCAACTTTGGCCTTCTGGATCCTGATCGTTGCACTGGTGTTCCGAGCCCTGCCGCATTCGGTTCTGGTGGCAGGCTATCTGCCGGTGTTCATCAACTCGGCCGAATGGCTCAGCCCGATCTTGGGCGAAAACGCACCAACCTTGTACGGCAAGCCTTTTGCGGTGATTGCTGTTTTGGTTGCGATCAACCAACCCTTTACGATCTGGATGCTGCGCTCGTTCTTCCAGAACATCCCGTCCGAATTGGATGAGGCCGCCCGCGTTGATGGATGCAGCCACTTTCAGGCCTTCCGCCGTGTCATCATGCCGGTGATGTGGCCCGGCGTTATCACCACAGGGCTGTTCAGCTTCCTGCTGGCGTACAACGATTTTCTGGTCACCGCGCTGCTGCTTGATGCGCAGAACCAGACCATGGTTCCCGCCATCGTCGGCATGTTCAATCGCGAGACAACGACGACCGATCAGGTCGTTGCGGTTGCCGCTGCCGTGTCGATCACCGCGCCTTTGATCTTCCTCGTGCTGATTTTCCAGCGCCAGATTGTCAGCGGTCTGACAGCAGGGGCGGTGAAAGGCTGATGAGCAAGAACGCCCGACATAATGCCATGACGCGCCACCCGGCGCTGAACAGGATGCCGAGGGATTTTCTGAGCATTGGGATCGCATATCCCAATCCCTCCCCTCGGCAACCTGAAAGGATAAGAAGATGAAAGGTTCCCGTCCCGAACAGGCGGTTCTGACCCGCGACACGGACATGAGCAAAACCGACGACACACGCCGCGTGATCGAAACAATGGTTGATGGTCTGAACGACCACCGCATCGACGATATAGGAGAGTTCTTTACCCAAGGCTTCCGCTGGATGGGCAATCAGGGCTGCGGCACCAAGACCGGCCTGAAGGAATTTCAGAACAACTGGCAGCGCCCGTTTCAAGCAGCCTTTTCGGACAAGACCTGCATCGACGAAGCACGCCTTTACATGGGTGAATGGGCCGCCGCCTTCGGCCGCCAGGAAGCCACGCATTCCGGCGAGTTTCTGGGCATTGCCCCCACGGGCAAGCGTGTCGAAATCAGGTACATGGACTTCTGGAAAGTGGTCGACGGCAAGATTGTCGACAACTGGGTGAATGTCGATTTTGCCCACGTTGCGGCTCAACTGGGCGTGGACCTGTTCAACGGCGAAGGCTGGGAAGCATTTGACCGGGGCGAGAAGACTCCGCCACGGCCGGAAAACTGAGGATTGGAAAGATGGCAATCGAGTATCTTAAACGCGGTAAATCCGATGCAGACCGGGCGGAAGATGATGCCAAGACCCGCGCCGTGGTCGAAGCGACGCTGAAAGACATCGAAACCCGTGGGGATGCCGCGGTGCGCGAGTTGAGTGAGAAGTTCGACAATTACTCACCTGCCTCGTTTCGCCTGAACCAGCAGGAAATTGATGACCTGATCGGGCAATTGTCCGATCGTGAGCTGGCCGATATCAAGTTCGCGCAGGAACAAGTGCGCAATTTTGCGCAGGCGCAGCGGGATTCAATGCTGGATATCGAGGTTGAAACCCTGCCGGGCGTCATTCTGGGGCACAAGAACATCCCAGTACAATCGGTGGGGTGCTATGTTCCCGGCGGCAAGTTCCCGATGGTCGCCTCGGCGCATATGTCGGTGGCCACGGCCTCGGTCGCTGGTGTTCCGCGCATCATCGCATGCACGCCCCCGTTTCAGGGCAAGCCCAATGCAGCGGTAATTGCCGCCATGCACTTGGGTGGCGCGCATGAGATCTATGTCATGGGCGGCATTCAGGCCATCGGAGCCATGGCATTGGGCACCGAAACAATAGATCCGGTTCACATGCTTGTTGGCCCCGGCAACGCATTTGTCGCGGAAGCCAAACGCCAGTTGTTCGGTCGTGTCGGGATCGATCTTTTTGCAGGGCCGACCGAAACGATGGTCATTGCCGATGAGACCGCCGCAGATGCGGAGCTGTGCGCAACCGATCTTCTGGGGCAGGCCGAACATGGATATAACAGTCCCTGTGTGCTGCTGACCAATTCGCGCAAACTGGCCGAAGACACGCTGATCGAAGTTGACCGTTTGCTGGGTATCCTTCCGACAGCAGACACCGCCAAAGTATCGTGGGATGAATACGGCGAAGTGATCGTCTGCGACACTTATGACGAGATGTTGCGGGTTGCCGATGACATTGCCTCGGAACATGTGCAGGTGATGACTGACCGCGACGACTGGTTCCTTGAGAACATGACCTGCTATGGGGCGTTGTTCCTTGGGCCGCGCACCAATGTTTCGAACGGGGACAAGGTGATTGGCACCAACCACACGCTGCCCACCAAGAAGGCCGGACGTTACACGGGTGGTCTTTGGGTTGGTAAATACCTGAAGACGCACAGCTATCAAAAAGTTCTGACGGATGAGGCCGCGACGCTGATCGGCGAGTATGGCTCGCGCCTGTGCATGCTCGAAGGGTTCGTTGGTCACGCGGAACAGTGCAACGTTCGTGTGCGTCGATATGGCGGAATCAATGTGCCCTACGGTGCGCCGGCGCCTTACCGGGACGCTGCCGAATGAGTGACAAACACACACATCACAAGGTCCTGATCGAACCGCTCAGGGCCGCGATGTATGACTTCAACGAGGCTGATGTGCGTCGGGTCCTTGCAGATCTCACGTCACCGGATGCCGTGTTCCGTCTGTGTCATCCCTTCGGGGACAGCATCGGCAGTGATGCTTTCTATGACACTGGCTACAAAGACTTGCTGGCGGCCTGGCCCGATCTTGAACGACGGGACTATATCGTCATGGCCGGCCCGGATGAGTTCGGCGCAGATTGGGTCGGATGCGGTGGCTATTACACCGGTGTTTTCACTGGCCCCTGGCTGGATATCCCGCCGACGGGTCATCAGGTCACGATGCGGTTTCATGAATTCTACCGCTTCGAAAACGGCAAGATCGTCGAGATGCAGGCACTGTGGGACATCCCCGAAGTCATGATGCAGGCAAATGCCTGGCCGATGGCGCCAAGTCTGGGCCGTGAATGGCACGTCCCCGGGCCTGCCACCCAGGACGGTTTTGTCCCCGGTCCTTATGATGAAGCCAAGGGAAAACAGACCTGCCAGCACATCATCGACATGCTTGATCATCTGAAAAAGCACCCATCCGAAGGTGGACCTGAAGTGATGGATATGGAGCGGTTCTGGCACCCGCACATGAACTGGTACGGTCCTTCGGGTATCGGCACCGGCCGCGGGTACGCAGGGTTCCGCAACTGGCATCAGATCCCGTTTCTCAACGGTATGCCGGACCGCGGAAAATATGTAGACGACATCACCTATCATTTCTTTGGTGACGGGGAATATGCGGCCGTGACCGGCTGGCCCAACATGATCCAGACCGTCACAGATGACGGTTGGATGGGTATCGCGCCATCAGGTAAGAAGATCACCATGCGCAGCCTCGATTTCTGGCGTTTGGAAAACGGCAGGATCCGGGAAAATTGGGTGCTGGTTGATTTGCTGGATGCGTACCGTCAGCTTGGCGTTGACGTCTTTGCCCGTCTGCGGGAATTCAATAAAGCCCGAAATATGGGTCGTATTGAAATACCGGATGGAATGAGCTGATGACTGAATTGCCGCGCACCCCTTCATTTTCTCTGAGTGGAAAAACCGCCCTTGTGACCGGAGCCTCCTCGGGTATCGGGCAGGGGTGTGCGGTAGCGCTGGCCGAGGCGGGTGCACATGTTGTTTGTGCGGCCAGAGGGGCGGATCGGTTGAACGACACCGTCGCCGCCTTGCGGGATCACGGCTGGTCGGCCGAAGCGCTTGTGATGGATCAGGGTGATCTGGATGCCCTAAAACAGCTTTTCGATCACCGCACTTTCGATATCGTGGTGAATTCAGCCGGGGTCGCACGGCACAGCGCGGCCATCAAAACCACGCCCGATGACTTTGATGTTGTCACCAACGTCAATTTGCGCTCGGCCTACTTCCTGTCCGCCTACGCCGCCCGCGCTTTGATCAGTGCAGGAAAGCCGGGATCGATCATCCATATCTCCAGCCAGATGGGGCATGTCGGCGGGGTCGACCGGGCGCTTTATTGTGCGACCAAACATGGGCTTGAGGGCATGGTCAAATCCATGGCCATCGAATGGGGCAAACAGGGCATTCGGATCAACACGGTCTGCCCGACTTTCATCCGAACGGCGCTGACCCAATCCACTTTCGACAATCCTGAACGCGCGGCTTGGATCATGGAAAAGATCAAACTGGATCGCGTGGGAGAGGTCGAAGATATCATGGGCGCAGTGCGCTATCTCGCCTCGGACGCCTCTGCGCTGATCACAGGCACGTCAATGCTAATCGACGGGGGTTGGACAGCAGATTGATGGCCGAAAAAGTAACATCCCTCC
Organism: Ruegeria sp. BHSA118; assembly: GCF_059613405.1. Taxonomy (NCBI): domain Bacteria; kingdom Pseudomonadati; phylum Pseudomonadota; class Alphaproteobacteria; order Rhodobacterales; family Roseobacteraceae; genus Ruegeria; species Ruegeria sp. BHSA118. Next base: position 8,516 of record NZ_JBXWSM010000044.1, on the reverse strand, counting down.
AGGTCGCCCAACTGGCTGGTGTCAGCCAGTCCGCCGTCAGCCGCGTATTCACGCCCGGCGCGTCCGTCAGCAAAAAGACCGAAGAAAAAGTGCGCAAAGCCGCCGCTGAACTGGGCTATCGCCCAAACGTTCTGGCCCGCGCGATGGTGTCCGGGAAAAGTCGCATCATCGGATTGGTGGTCGCCTATCTGGACAACTACTTCTACCCCGAGGCACTTGAGAAACTGTCCAATGCCCTGCAGGAACAGGGCTATCACGTCCTGATTTTCATGGCCTCCAGAACCGCTGGAAACATTGACGACGTGATGGAGGAAATCCTCGACTATCAAGTCGATGGCGTCATTCTGGCCTCGGTTGCGATGTCTTCAGACATTGCCACCCGGTGCCAGCAAGCAGGCGTGCCCGTGGTTTTGTTCAACCGCAGCCAGGACCTCGACGGGATCACGTCTGTTACTTCTGACAACTATGCCGGTGGTCGCAAAGTTGCGGAATTTCTGATCTCCGCCGGGCACAGTCGTATCGCCTATATTGCCGGTTGGCAGGGTGCCTCAACCCAGCGGGACCGTGAGGCCGGCTTCCGCGCCGCGCTCAACGATGCGGGCCAGAAATTGTATGCACACGAAATCGGAGATTTTCACACCGAGAAAGCGCGTTTGGCTGCCCGCCGGATGTTTGATGTCGAACCGCAGAAACGGCCTGACGCCGTGTTTGTCGCCAATGATCATATGGCGCTTGCGGTCATGGACGTCATCCGGTTCGAGTTGGGATTGCGCGTGCCCGAAGACGTGTCCGTCGTCGGCTACGATGACGTCCCTCAGGCCGGTTGGCTTGCTTACAATCTTACGACCATTCGTCAGCGGGCCAATTTGATGGTTGCTGAGACCGTTGATGCTCTGCTGGATCATATCGAAAACCCGATAACTGCGGCGGCACGTAAAGTCGCCATCGATGGGCCGTTGATCGTGCGTACATCGGCCCGACTGCCCAAAGGCTGGGCCCCTCAAAGGATGAATTCATGAAAGGTTTCGATCCCAAGTTCCGGGATTTCCCCGACTATATCATCGGCATCACCAAAGAGATCTGGGAAGATCGGGGTATCGCCACGCTGCATGAGTATTACAGCGAAGACATTGTGGTACGCTCACCCGGTTCGGTGGTGTTGGGCAATCAGAATGTGATCGGCGCAACGATGGCGACGCTGGCCGAGTTTCCGGACCGGCAGCTGTTGGGCGAGGATGTGATCTGGTCCGGCACGCCGGAAGAAGGCATGCTGAGCTCTCATCGGATCATTTCAACAGCCACGCATTTGGCCGAGGGTGTCTATGGCAAGCCCACCGGCACCAAGCTGCGTTACCGGATTCTTGCTGATTGCCACGCCATCGACAATCAGATCAACGATGAATGGCTGATCCGCGATCAGGGTGCGATTGTGCGCCAGATGGGCTGGGATCCCAAGGAATACGCCGCCGATCTGATCGCCCGGGAAGGCGGCAAGGAGAACTGCGTCAAGCCTCTGACCCCCGAAATCGATCAGCCCGGACCATACAAAGGCCATGGGAATGACAATGAATGGGGGCAGCGCTATGCTGACATTCTGACGCGGATCATGAATGCAGATATGGGCGTGATCGGTTCAGAATATGACCGCGCTGTTCAGTCTGAATATGTAGGCGGCGTGACCGGACATGGCTGGGATGCCGTCGACCGTTTCTGGATGGGACTGCGGGCAAGCTTTCCGAATGCGGAATTCAAGATCGAGCATCAGATCGGGCGAGATGACCCTGATATGCCTCCGCGCGCGGCAATTCGCTGGAGCCTTTGGGGCAAGCATGACGGCTGGGGCGTGTTTGGCGCGCCGACTGGTGCGCAGGTTTATGTTCTCGGGATCAGCCACGCTGAATTCGGCGCACTTGTTGCGGGGCAGCCGCAGTTGCGCCGTGAATTTACTCTGTTCGATGAAACCTCGGTCTGGAAGCAGATCCTGTTGCAGAACGGCGAGGTCTGAGTGGGCCGCCCGGTCTCATATCGCATCCTGTCGGGCGGTCTGTCCGAACCCCGGACCGTTCGGCGTTTCCATATGTACCGTCAAAGCCTGAGGGCGCGGCGACTGAACCTGCGCCCGCCCGGAAAGTAAGGGCCTGTCCTGATTGGGCACACGAGCTTTCTTTCCAAAAACGTTAAATCGGATCGTACGTCATGACAAAATCATCCATCCCTTCCCGCATCGTCCGCTATGGCGCGCTTCAACCCTGTAAAACCGCTTTTATCGATGCCCATACTCCCGGCAGCGATCAGAAAGAGAACTTCACGATAATCGGCGGCGGCGTCTCGGAATCCCCGGACCAGCATGTCCACATCACCGACAAGATCGGCTTCAACATCGGAGCGGCCGGGCAGCCGCCGAAATGCCGCAACTCACTGCACAGCCACACCACGGCCGAGGTCTTTTTCGTCGCCAAGGGTCGTTGGCGGTTTTTCTGGGGCCGCTACGGCACGGCCGGGGAATTCATCGCCGAGGAAGGAGACATCTTCAACATTCCAACGGGGATTTTCCGGGGCTTTGAGAATGTCGGCCAGGATTATGGAATGATCATGTCGATCCTGGGCGGAGACGATGCGGGTGGCGGCGTCACCTGGGCGCCTCAGGTGATCGAAGATGCGCAGGCACATGGTCTGATGCTGGGCGACAATGGCGTTCTGTACGACTCCAAACTGGGCCAGGAACTGCCCCATAATGTTCGCCCGATGCCTGTGCTGACCGAAGAACAACTGAAAAGCTATCCCGAAGTTCCTGTCGAGGATGTGGTCGGCAAATACGTTGCGCGGTATTGGGATCTGATGGCGTTGTCGGCCAATAAGCCCGCAATGGTGATTGGCGAAAACGCCTTGATCAAGGACAAACCCGGATTCGAGGTCGATTTTCTGGGGCGCGGATCCGCAGTGACCCAACCGACCGCTGCCGAGAAGCCAGTGGTTCTGATGCCGGCCGGCGGTTACTGGCGTGTTTCGATTGACGGGTACGAGACCACGATCTCGGTGGGCGACACGGCCTTGGTTCTACCCGGCGAAACCTATGGCATTCAACCGTCAATGACCGGACAGGCGGGCCTGTACCGGATCACCGCAACCGATGACCCGGCAGGAGCGACCTGGACAGGATGAACGCGGACCCGAATGACACCCACGCCGTTTATGAACGGCAGGCGACCGAATACGACAGGCGCCGTTCCAAGGCCCTGTTCGAAGCGCGCTGGTTGGCGCGCTTCACTGCCAGCCTGAAGCCGGGTGACCGCGTATTGGACTTGGGCTGCGGCTCGGGCGACCCCATTGCCCGTTGGTTCATGGCCGAAGGGTTCGACGTCACGGGTATCGATTTTTCCGACGCCATGCTTGCCATTGCCCGCGACCGTTGGCCCGATGGGGACTGGCGCAACGCGGATATGCGGAACTTTGAACTGGACCAACAGTTCGACGGCATCATCGCCTGGAACAGTTTTTTCCACCTTACGGCGGAAGAGCAGAAAGACTGTATCGCCCGGATGGCGCGCCATTTGCGGCCCAAGGGAATGCTCATGCTGACCGTCGGACCTCGTGCCGGAGAGGTCAGCGGCACGGTGGGATCAGAGCTTGTCTACCACGCGTCGCTGTCCCCGGCCGGTTATGCGGGGTGTCTTGAGAAAAACGGGCTGCAAATGACCGGATACCTAGCCGAAGACCCAGAAGCCCAAAGCCACACGATCCTGATGGCACGAAAAATTTAAGGAGGTCCCCATGACCGTAAAAACAACACATGTTGGCTCTCTGCCCCGAACGCAGGACGTCGTGGATTTTATTTTTGCCCGCGAGAACGGCGAACCTTATGACACAGGTGCCTTTGATACCTGCATGGCCAAGGCCGTGGCCGAAACGGTGCGCAAACAGGTCGAAGCCGGTGTTGATATCGTCAGCGACGGCGAAACTTCGAAAATCTCTTATGCGACCTATGTCAAGGATCGCTACACCGGGTTTTCGGGCGACAGCCCTCGCAATGCGCCGGCAGACCTGAAAATGTTCCCCGGCTTTCTGCAAAGACTGGCCGATGATGGCGGTACGCCACAATACGCAAGGCCGATGTGCACGGGTGAGGTGCGATCAAAAGGGCAAGGCGAGTTGCAAAAGGACATCGCCAATCTCAAGGCGGCCATGGCTCGACACGGGGCCGAGCGCGGCTTCATGAATGCCGCGTCTCCCGGAGTGATCTCGTTGTTTTTGCAGAATGATTTCTACCCTACGCGTGAGGCCTATCTGGCAGCGTTGGCCGACGCGATGAAGGACGAATACGAAACCATCGTCGCCGCCGGGTTGGACCTGCAACTGGATTGCCCCGATCTTGCCCTGTCGCGCCACATGCTGTTCACCGACCTGTCTGATGAGGCGTTCATCAAGATTGCCGACATGCATGTCGAGGCCCTGAACCACGCGCTTCAGAACGTCCCCCAGGATCGCGTACGGGTACATATTTGCTGGGGCAACTACGAAGGCCCGCATTGCTGTGACATCGCCATGGACAAGGTCTTCAGCACCCTGATGGCGACCAAGTCGCGCTATGTCCTGTTCGAAACGTCCAATCCGCGGCATGCCCATGAATGGACTGTCTTCCGGGACCGCAAGGCCGAGATTCCCGATGACAAGATTCTGGTGCCTGGCGTGGTCGACACCACGACCAATTTCGTAGAACATCCCGAACTTGTGGCCCAACGGATTGACCGGTTCACGGAAATCGTGGGACCGGACCGGGTGATCGCGGGCAGCGATTGCGGCTTTGGCACTTTTGCGGGATTCGGTGCCGTCGATCCCCAGATCGCCTATGCCAAGCTGGCGGCGTTGTCCGAAGGGGCAAAGCTGGCTTCGGCATGAAACCTCTGATCTTGTTGCCGGGCATGATGTGTGATGCCCGGCTTTTTGGCCCTCAGATCAATGCTCTGTCGGGCAGAATGCCCGTGATGACCTTTCCGTTGTCTCATCACGACAGCATAGAGGCCATGGCCCAGGATATCCTTAGCAATGCGCCACCGGTTTTCACGCTGGCCGGGCTGTCCATGGGGGGTATCGTGGCGATGGAAGTAGCGCGCCAAGCCCCCGAACGTGTTTCGCGTCTGGCTTTGCTTGACACCAATCCACTGGCGGAAAAGCCAGAGGTAAAAGCGCGCCGTGCGCCGCAGATGTCCGCCGTTCGCAACGGTCAGCTGAGGACCGTGATGCGTGACGAGATGAAGCCCGGTTATCTGGCTGACGGACCGAACCGGGGGGCGATCCTGGATCTGTGCATGGCAATGGCCACCGACCTGGGCCCTGACGTTTTCATACGTCAGTCCAGGGCGCTTATGAACCGACCGGACCAAAGCGAGACACTGACGGCCTATGCCGGAAGGGCTCTGGTTTTGTGCGGGCGTGAAGACCGGCTTTGCCCTGTTGAGCGCCACCGACTTATGCATGACCTGTTGCCACGAAGCTCGCTTAAGATCATCGGCGACGCGGGTCATCTCCCGACATTGGAACAACCTGAAAAAACAACAGCGGCGCTGTCCCGCTGGCTGGAGGACACATGACACCGTCCCTTTTGTCTTTGCTTCGCAAAGTCGATACGCCAACTGTCTGCAATGCCATCGAGGTGGCACAGGGCAGGCGCGGGTTCGACAGGTTCACGCGTGGCACCATGCTAAGCTCGGCCCCCGAAGGGCCTGCCATCGTCGGCTACGCGCGCACCGCCAAAATTGCTGCGGTCAATCCCCCGACTGAGCCGCCCGATATCATCAAAGCCCGACGCATGGCCTATTACAAGTACATGGCCGAGGCACCCGGCCCTTCAATCGCCGTGATCGAGGATCTGGATTATCCCGATTGCATCGGCGCTTATTGGGGTGAGATCAATACGACGGTTCACAAGGGTTTCGGCATGTCTGGCGCTCTGACCAACGGTGTCATGCGGGATCTCGGGGATTTGCCCCAAGGGTTCCCGGTTGTCGCTGGTTCCATCGGACCGAGCCATGGTTTCGTCCATGTCCGTGAGATTGACACTCAAGTGTCGATTTTTGGTCTGACAGTTGACCCCGGTGATCTGGTTCACGCCGATCGTCATGGCGCATTGGTCATACCGAATGATGTCGTCGATCAATTGGAAGGTGCAATCCAAAAGCTTTTGGCGACAGAACGTACTGTTCTGGACGCAGCCCGCGAACCCGCGTTTGATTTCGAAGCATTTGAAACCGCCTGGGCCGCCTTTGAAAAAGCAAGGGTCTGATCGCAACAAGCGGGGACAATGAACGCCGACTGGGCGAAAAGCACTTACAAGTCCCTTGCTCGTCAACCCAGAGCAAGACGGCCTTTGCCAACGCAATGCCCGTGACGAAGGGTTACCCACATCTGTCTGTCCGATGGCGGCGTCGCGCCGCTGCCGGTGACGTCCGAACGCAAACCGGACCGTTTCAGACAGCAATCCAATACTCCGGAGTGTGCGGGGCTTCAGATCCGTTCAGCCCCGCCTGAAATCCGCGTTTCCAGACAGGTTCCGGAATGAACATTTAAGCCCCATGAGAAGCAAAGCCCTGCGCATCCCTTCGCGTTTCTCCGATCACGTTCAGCAAGGCATCTACATCTGCACGTACGGTTCGTGTTGCCGCTTCGCGCACCGGGCCAAAACCGCGGATATCCAGCGGGGCTGACAGAATTTTCAGACAGGTTTCCGCCTCCAGCTCGTGGCTGGCTTTTTCAATGCGATCCAAGACAGTCAAAAACCAGGCCAGGGTTTCGTTTTCAAGCTTGCGGTTCCTTGAAAACCGGAATGGATCAAGCCAGCCGCCGCGAAGCCTGCGTGCACGCGAAAGAAGCCTCAGAACGGGGGTCATCCAACCACCATAGCTTCGCTTGCACGGTCGCCCGCGAGCATCCTTGCGACCGGTCAGAACCGGTGGCGCGAGGTGGTATTTGATCCGAAAATCCCCTTCGAACTCGGACCGCAATTGTTTCTCGAATTGTTGCGATGTCAGCAACCGGGCGACCTCGTATTCGTCCTTGATTGCCATGAGGCGAAACAGGGATTTTGCCGCAAGCGAAAGCGCTTCCTCGCGTATCTGGTCTGGCAGTGCCGCGGACAGACAGGCCAGGCGATCCCGGTACTGTTGCGCATAGGCGTCATCGTGGTAGGTCGCCAATTCTTCGGACCGGTAATCGATTATCTGCTGCGATGTTTCTTGCGAAAAGCTCTTCTCCTTCGGATTCAGCATCTGTGGGTTTGCAGCGATCACTCGCCCCAGATCAAAGGCCATTATGTTGGCCTCGATCGCGGTTCCATTGAGCTTGATCGCCTGTTTGATTGCAACCTCACTGATCGGAATGGTCCCCAACTGCCACGCGACACCAAACAGCAAGGTATTGGCAAAGACCGAATCCCCCAGCAGATCCACGGCCAACTGGTTTGCATCCAGACCGAAGACATTTTCTTCGCCGACGGTCCGGCGTATCAACGCTTCTCGTTCGTCGACCTTGAGCTGGGCATCGCGGTGCAGAACAAGGTCGCCTGTTGGCATTTCCGCACGGTTCAGTACGACCTTTGTGCCCTTGCGATAGTGAACCGAGGCTTTGGGCGCCGAAGACACGACCACGTCACACCCAACGACGGCGTCGGCGCTTTTGGCTTCAATTCGGACCTGATTGATTTCTTCGGGCGTGCGGGCAATGCGAACATAGCCGACAACCGTACCGAATTTCTGGGCGAACCCGGTGAAATCCAGCACGCTGGCGCCTTTGCCTTCCAAATGCGCCGCCATCGTCAGAACGGCGCCCACCGTTACGACACCGGTGCCACCGACCCCACCGACCAAAAGATCGTAAGGCGCGTGCAGGTCAGGAAGCTGCGGGTCGGGAACCTTGGCAAGAAGCGACGGGATATCCAGTTTCTGCTTGGGTTCTTTTCGCCGCATCGCCCCTTCCACCGTAATGAAACTGGGGCAAAACCCGTTCAGGCAGGAAAAGTCCTTGTTGCACGAGTTCAGGTTGACCTTTCGCTTGCGGCCCAATGGGGTTTCCAATGGCTCGATACTCAGACAGTTGCTTTCGACAGAGCAATCGCCGCAGCCTTCGCACACTGCGGGGTTGATGAACGCAAACCGCTTGGGGTCTTCTGTTTTTCCACGCTTGCGGCGACGACGTTTCTCGGTGGCGCAGGTCTGCTCGTAGATCAAAACCGTCACACCTTGGATGTCACGCAACTCACGCTGCACGGCATCCATCTCTTCCCGGGGGTGAAAGCTTGTTCGTGCCGGAAAATCGCTGGAATCGAACTTCGTTATATCGTCTGAAACCAACGCGATCCGGTCCACACCTTCTGCGCGACAGGTCTGCGCGATCCCGGAAACGCTGACGGGGCCGTCAACAGGCTGCCCCCCCGTCATTGCCACTGCGTCATTGTAAAGGATCTTGTAGGTGATGTTCGTACCCGCCGCCACGGCCTGGCGAATGGCAAGCGACCCGGAATGGTA
>NZ_JBXWSM010000043.1:0-36734 GCF_059613405.1 Ruegeria sp. BHSA118 | reverse complement strand
GGGGGCGGCGCGCACCCTAGACAACTATGCGATCAAGTGGATCTATCCACTGGGCTATGCCGCGATCGTTGCCTATGCGGTTTCCGCTTTCCTTCTGGTAACTTAGATGCTGGACCCGTGCCTGATGTGACCCTAACGTGGTGCCAATGCTCCGCTACGTCCTCAAACGACTGATTTCCTTGCTTGTCAGCCTGGCTGTCGCCTCGGTGGTCATCTTCGCCGTGATCGAGGTTGCCCCGGGTGATCCGGCATCGTTCATGCTGGGCGTCAACGCGCAGGAGGACACGCTGGCGGCGCTTCGGGCCGAGCTGGGCCTGGATGGGTCAAAGATACAGCGCTATTTCCACTGGGTTGGTGGCATGCTGGTGGGCGATTTCGGCACCTCATACACCTATCGCACACCGGTGTCGCAGATGATCGCTGACCGGCTATGGGTGTCGTTGCCCCTGGCACTTTACGCGCTGACGCTGTCCACATTGATCGCCTTTCCCGCCGGAATCTATGCCGCTGCGCGCCGGGGCAAGCCCGGGGATCTGGCGGTGATGGGGGCGACACAGCTTGGTATCGCTGTGCCCAATTTCTGGTTCGCGATGATGCTGGTGCTGATCTTCGCTATTAACCTGCGCTGGTTCAATGCCGGTGGGTTTGTTGGCTGGGGCGAGGGCCTTTGGGCGGGGCTGCGTTCGCTGACTTTGCCCGCCATTGCGTTGGCCCTTCCTCAGGCCGCGATCCTGGCCCGCGTCATGCGATCCGCGCTGCTGGATATTCTGGGTGAGGATTTCATGCGCACCGCGCGGGCCAAGGGATTGTCGCGTCGTCAGGCTCTGTGGCGGCATGGGGTGCGGAACGCGCTGATCCCCGTGCTGACGATCATCGGCTTGCAGTTTTCCTTCCTGCTGGCCGGGTCGATCATCATCGAACAGGTGTTCTACCTGCCGGGCCTCGGGCGGTTGGTGTTTCAGGCCATTTCGGCCCGCGATCTGATCGTGGTTGAATCGGTGGTGATGCTGCTGGTCTTTGCGGTGATCACCGTGAATTTTCTGGTGGATCTGGCCTACGCAGCCGTTGACCCACGGTTGAGGAGCCGGTCATGAGCCGCAACCTGATTCTGGGCGCGGCGCTGTCGTCGCTGGTGGTGCTGGCGGCGCTGATCTCGTTTGTCTGGACACCCTACGACTATGCCGCGCTGGATATCCCCAACAAACTTCAGACGCCCGATGCACAACACTGGTTTGGAACGGATCACTTCGGCCGCGACATGTTCTCGATGATCATGGTCGGTGCACGCACTTCGATTGCGGTGGCTCTGGTTGCCGTGGGGATCGGCATGGCGCTGGGCGTACCCCTTGGCCTGACAGCCGCCGCACGCAAAGGGTCGTGGCTGGATGAGGTGATCATGCGTGGCAACGATCTGGTCTTTGCCTTTCCCTCGCTGGTCATCGCCATCCTGATCACGGCTGTGTTCGGTGCCGGTGCCATCAACGCGATCATTGCGATCGGTATTTTCAACATCCCCGTCTTTGCCCGCATCACCCGAGGGGCCGCATTGTCGCTGTGGGAGCGCGAGTTCATCCTTGCCGCCCGTGTGTCGGGTAAAGGTGCCGCACGGATATCAGCCGAACACATCCTGCCCAATGTCGCCAACTTGCTGATCGTTCAGGGCACCATCCAATTTTCGCTGGGCATACTGGCCGAGGCGGGACTGTCCTATGTCGGTCTGGGCGCGCAACCTCCGACGCCCAGTTGGGGCCGGATGCTGGCGGACGCCCAGACAATGGTCAGTTTTGCCCCGCATTTGGCTCTGATTCCGGGCTTGGCGATTATTGTCACGGTATTGGGTTTGAACCTGCTGGGTGATGGTCTGCGCGACTGGCTGGACCCAAGGATCAGGGTGGCGCGGGCATGACGTTGCTGCAAGTCGAAAACCTGTCCCTGTCGATCCACGGGGTACCGATCCTGAAACAGGTCAACTTGTCCATCGACCCGGGCCAGATCGTGGCGGTGACAGGTGAAAGCGGCTCGGGCAAATCCATGACCGCATTGGCGGTGATGCAACTGCTGCCGCATGGTGCCAGCGCGGAAGGTGCTATCTGGCTGGACGGTCAGGATCTGTTGTCGCGGTCAGAGCCCGATTTGTGCGCCGTGCGCGGCGCGTCCGTGGGGATGGTGTTTCAGGAACCAATGACAGCGCTCAACCCGGTGAAAACCATCGGTGATCAGGTGATGGAGACGATCCTGATCCACAAGGCGATGCCTCCTGCTCAGGCCCGGACCCGCGCCGCAGAGGTGCTGACCCGCGTTGGCCTACCACACGACAGGTTTCCTCTGTCCCGCTACCCGCACGAACTGTCCGGCGGGCAACGGCAACGCGTGGTCATTGCCATGGCCATCGCTCTGCGCCCCAGGCTGCTGATCGCGGACGAGCCGACGACAGCGCTGGACGTCACGACACAGGCGCAGATCCTCGACCTGCTCAAGGGGCTGGTGCGCGAATTTGACATGGGGCTGCTGATGATCACCCATGATCTGGCTGTGGTCTCGGACATGGCCGATCAGATTGTCGTCATGCGTCACGGCGAGGTCGTCGAAAGTGGCGCGACCCGAATCCTGTTTCGAGATATGCAGCACCCCTATACCCGCATGTTGTTCGAAGCTTCGGGTCATCAGGTCACCCTGCCTGAACCTACACAGCAACGCCCGCTTTTGGAGGTTTCGCAGGTCGTCCGGGATTACCGCCTTCCCCGCAAAGGTCTGCTGGACGCGCCGGGCCACCACCGCGCGGTGGATGGTGTCAGCTTTACCCTCAACCGAGGGGAGCGTTTGGGGCTGGTGGGCGAGTCAGGTTGCGGAAAATCGACCCTAACACGGGCAATATTAGGGTTGGAAGATATCCAATCCGGTCAGATTATGCTGGATGGTCAGCCGGTTTTCACCGGCCACAGGCCCAACCTTGCGGTACGTCGCAAGATGCAGGTCGTGTTTCAGGACCCCTATGGCAGCTTCAATCCCCGCCACCGTGTCGCGCGCCTGATTACTGAACCTTTTCACCTGTTGGAAACGCCACCAAAGGGTTCAGAACGCCAGGACCGGATCGCAGAGATGCTGACGGCAGTGGGCCTCGGCCCTGATGATGCGGGCAAATACATTCACGAGTTTTCGGGCGGGCAACGCCAGCGGATCGCCATTGCCCGCGCTCTGATCATTCAACCGGAACTGATCCTGTTCGATGAGGCGGTCTCAGCCCTCGACGTATCGGTGCGCGCCCAAATCCTCGATCTGCTCGTCGAACTGTGCGAAGCCTATGACCTGACCTATCTGTTCATCAGCCACGATCTGAGTGTGGTGCGCACGATCACCGACCGTGTGCTTGTGATGCAGTCCGGGCGGATCGTCGAACAGGGTCAGACAAAGCAGGTGTTCGAAGATCCGCAACATCCCTATACGCAAACCCTGATTGCCGCTGCGCCCCGGTTACCCGAGATAAGGCCGCTTACGGCGTAAAGTTCCTTGTTAGAGCCTGATTGGAGGCCCAAAATGACCCAGAAGATTTGGTTTGATCCCACCTTGTGCCTGATTGGCGGGCGCTGGACCCGGGCGGCTTCGGGCGACAGCCTGCCCTTGATCAACCCTTCGGACGGGGCCGAGATCTGCCGGATCGCCCGAGGGTCCGAGGCGGATATCGACGCGGCGGTGCAAGCCGCCCGATCTGCGTTGAATGGTGACTGGGGGCGAAAGACGGCGTTGGAACGCGGCCGCATCGTGACCCGGCTGGGTCAGTTGGTGCTGGAACGGGTGGACGATCTGGCGCGGCTTGAGGCGATGGATGTCGGCAAACCGCTGACACAGGCCCGGGCAGATGCGGTCGCCCTGGCGCGCTATTGTGAATTCTACGGCGGTGCAGCGGACAAGGTGATGGGTGAGACCATTCCCTATCTCGATGGCTACACCGTCTATACCCTGCGCGAACCCCATGGGGTGACGGGCCATATCGTGCCCTGGAACTATCCGATGCAGATTATCGGGCGTTCGGTCGGGGCGGCGTTGGCCATGGGCAACGCCTGTGTTCTGAAACCTGCGGAAGAGGCCTGTCTGACTGCGCTGGCCTTTGCCCATCTCGCGCAACAGGCCGGGCTGCCGGCCGGTGCTTTGAATGTCGTGCCCGGTCTGGGGGCCGAGGCGGGTGCGGCGCTGTCCGGGCATCCGGGGGTCAACCATATTTCGTTCACCGGTTCGGTGGCCACAGGGGCGCTTGTGCAGCAGGCGGCGGGGCGCAACGTGGTGCCCGTGACGCTGGAACTGGGCGGGAAATCCCCGCAATTGGTGTTTGACGATGCCGATCTGGACGCCGCCCTGCCGTTTCTGGTGAATGCAGGTATCCAAAATGCGGGTCAAACCTGTTCGGCCTCGTCCCGGATCCTGGTGCAGCGGGGCGTCTATGAGCAGGTCAGATCGCGCATGTCCCAAGCCTATGAAGAACTGACCGTCGGCCCGGCGATGCAGGATATGCGCGTTGGGCCTTTGATCTCGGACCGGCAGAGACAGATTGTCAGGGGCTTTCTGAAAACCGCCACGGACCTGACGATCGCTGCGCAGGGACAGATTGTCGAAGACGCGCCCGAGACCGGAGCCTATGTCCGGCCCACTTTGTTCGCGGACGTGCCACCAGATCATCAGTTGGCGCGGGACGAAATTTTCGGCCCGGTTCAGGTTCTGATCCCGTTCGATACCGAAGAACAGGCTCTGACCATAGCGAATAGTACGGAGTACGGCCTTGTCGCCAGCGTCTGGACGCGGGATGGCGCGCGGCAGATGCGGTTGGCGAAAGCGCTGCACTCGGGTCAGGTTTTCATCAACAACTACGGTGCAGGCGGCGGTGTTGAACTGCCGTTTGGCGGGGTGGGAAAATCCGGCCATGGCCGCGAAAAAGGGTTCGAGGCTTTGTACGGATTTTCACAGCTGAAGACAGTTGCCGCGTTTCACGGATAGTATTTACTCAGGCAAGTCAGATCAGTTTTGCTTCCAATGTATGATTGCCCCAGATCTGTGATGTTCGCGTGGCAGAATGCCCGCTGAACCAACCTCCGACCACCTCGTCGGCAACGTTGGCACTGGCGGGGAACTTTTGTTTCCCGCCGTCTGCCAGGATCACGAAGTCAAACCAGACCCGAACTGAATACGGCACATTGATCCGGCCAGAACTCAGGTTGTACTTATGCCAGTGTACCGGGCAGCTTAAGAAAACTACTTTGTTGAAATGTGCCCCCATCTCGGCCGCTTTCATGACGACATTGCAACCGTGGCTGTGGGCAACCACATCACAGCCGTGATAAACCTCGAGATCTATCCAGTTTTTCAAGTGTTTGGCAGCAATATGGCGACCGCGATCAGACCATCTGCCCTCCCATTCATAGTAGTTCTGCCCTGAATAGATGTCGTTACGATGCGGCTTGATGTAATTGTGCAGATCTCCGACATGGGGATAGTACCATGTGGGGTCAGGATTGACTTCGAAGTGAGTGCCATGAACAAGAAGCAACCCCGGGACACCGGTTGTTTGTTGCGCCGGCACCGGTGGAACACTCGAAATCGACGGGTCGGAAATCAGAGCGGACGACAATACAGCAAGCAAATCTTGCGAGAGCGGATCCAATTGCGCCCAACGTGCCGTAAACACACCAAGCCAAAGACGTGGCGGAAAAGATTCCGGCGAATACAGTTTGAGGCACGAACTCAGCGCAGCAAGAGCAACAATTGAATCAGGAGCCGCCAGTCCAATCTTCAAAGCAGCGTCAATATGTTCGGCGTTCGGCTGTTCTTCTGCTGCTCGGATCGCCTCGAACAAATGTTGGTAATACCCCTCAGGCTCTGGCGAAGTAAGCAGGTCAACGGGCCGTAGGTCTCCGGGGCCATCAAAGAAACGCATGTATTCGTGGGCGGACATTTGGCGGTCGTCAATTGGCCGGAATCCGAGCATGACAAGCTGTTTGGACAGAACGGCATCATCAGTTTCTTCCAAATCGCGTTCCAACAGGAAAAGGTCGCTGTCATTGCTTTCGGCTTGCAGAAACTGCGCGCGGGATATCAGGTATGCGGCGTAGGAAAAAAGTGAAAGCTCATCCCGGGATCCGCCGGTTTCGTAGAAGTTCCTTGGTTCAATAATCATTGTATCTCAACCTTAATGCTCAATGGGAATGCTTTCCAAACTAGCATCAGGTGAGTTGCTGACAAATGATGAATGCGCCACCGCAGTTCAGACGATCACCTCGATCGCCTTTTGCTCTCCGACCCCAAACACCCGCTTGTAGCGTTCTATCTGGTCTTTCGGCCCCATCGCTTTTTCCGGGTTGTCCGACAGTTTCACCGTCGGGCGGCCATTGGCGGATACCGCTTTGCAGACCAATGAGAACGGCGCCAGCGCGTCATTGGGAACAAGCCCGCGAAAATCGTTGGTCAGCAAGGTTCCCCAGCCGAAGGAAATATTGGCGCGGCCCGCAAACTGGGCATGCAGTTCCTGAATTTTCTCGACATCCAGACCGTCAGAGAAAATGATCCGTTTCCCTGTCGGGTCTTCACCGCGCGCGTTCCACCAGTCTATTGCGACCTCGGCCGCCGCTGCCGGGTCTCCGCTGTCGATGCGAATACCGGTCCATCCCGCCAGCCAGTCGGGCGCGTTGTCCAGAAACCCCTTGGTGCCATAGGTGTCGGGCAGGATGATACGCAGGTTGCCGTCATGCTCGTCATGCCAGTCGCTGAGCACGTCATAAGGGGCCTGCGCCAACGCTTCATCGGTATCCGCCAGCGCGGAATAGACCATGGGCAGTTCATGCGCATTGGTGCCGATGGCCTCGACCTCGCGTCGCATGGCGATCAGGCAGTTAGAAGTGCCGGTAAAGGATGCGCCCAGTCCTTCGATCATCGCCTGCACGCACCAATCCTGCCACAGGAAAGAATGCCGCCGTCTGGTGCCGAAATCCGCGATCCCAAGCCCGTTTATCGAGCTCAACTTTTCGATCTTCTCCCAAACCCGGGTCATCGCGCGGGCGTACAGCACCTGCAATTCGAACCGGCGCATATCGTTCAGCACCGCACGCGAGCGCAGCTCCATCAACACCGCCAGCGCGGGAATTTCCCACAACATGACCTCGTGCCATTTGCCTTCAAAGGTCAGTTCATATTGGTCGCCTTTGCGTTCAAGATGATAGGGAGGCAGGCGCAAATTCTCGAACCACTCCATGAAGTCCGAGCGGAACATCTGCCGTTTTCCGTAGAACATGTTGCCGCGCAGCCAGGTGCTTTCCCCCCGGCTGAGGCTGAGAGAGCGGATGTGGTCCAGCTGTTCCCGCAGCTCGCCTTCATCGATCAAACGCGCCAGCGGTACGTGATTCGACCGGTTGATCAACGAAAACACGACGTTTGTTTGGGGCTTGTTTCGAAACACTGACTGGCACATCAGCAGTTTGTAGAAATCGGTATCTATCAAAGACCGTACAATCGGGTCAATCTTCCATTTGTGATTGTAGACGCGGGTCGCGATGTCGACCATGGGGAACTCCTGCGATTTCCGTAGTTAGATCAATCGACTCTGGAAATGGCAAGAGTCACTGATTTGGTGACAATGCCAGTTTGACGTCACAAAGCCGGCATATTGTGCATTGTTTTTACCGGTTAGTGAGAAGAGGGGATGGAAAGTCGAAACTGAGTTTGTGAATGGGTATCGAGTACGATTTTGATATTGTTAACGTAGCGCTGGAAGATCTGGACCCCGAAAAGCTGGGGTCTGCCTCTGATACGGAACGTCAGATATGTGCGGTGTTCCGCGATATCAGAGCCGCAGACGCGTTGCGTGGAACATCGCCGAAAATCCGCAAGATTTTCATGGATGCCGGGTTCAGCCTCGAGTCGCGTAACAGCGGCATCGTGCCAGGTGTATTTCCAGCCGAAGATCATGCGGATCGGGTGCGAATTCTGCGGTCGCTGTTTGAAAACATCAGGACGCGTGGAATTCAGGGTGAATATTGCGGCGATTTCAACCCTTGGGATTTCCTGCACTACGTGCGAACCGCGCAACCCATGGCTGGGATCGTGCGCAGCCGACCGATGCGCGTTCCGTCACCTCCGTCAAACCAGACCAACCCGGAACGTCGCACGATACCAGGGCGCATTGGGTTTGCGCTGGGGCTGGCGGTTGTTCTGTTCGTGATGATCAAGCTTCTGGCCGCCGCAGGTGCCACACCTTAGGTCAATACGACTCCGGCGTCCTGCATCGCCTGTTCGGCGGCTGCCAGCGAACCGTCCATATCAATCGCGCGGCACGCGCCCATGCGGACCGTGACATCGAAACCCAGCCTGGCGGCATCTACCGCGGAATAACGCACGCAGTAGTCGGTGGCCAATCCCACAAGGGTCAAACGGTCGATGCCGCGTGTATCCAAATAGCCTTTCAGGCCTGTCGGTGTCTGGTGGTCATTCTCGAAGAATGCGGAATAGCTGTCGATGGCACTGCGGAATCCTTTGCGAAGGATCAGGTCGCCATCCGTACGCAAGTCGGGATGAAAACCGGCGCCGCGTGTGCCCTGCACGCAGTGGTCGGGCCACAGAACCTGTGGGCCATAGGGCATGTCGACCAGGTCGAACGGGTTTTTGCCATCGTGGGAACTGGCAAACGAAGAATGCCCCGCCGGATGCCAGTCCTGAGTCAGGATCACGGCATCGAATTCATCCATCATGGCGTTTATCGGTGCGACGATCTCGTCCCCTTCTGCCACAGCCAGTGCCCCGCCTGGGCAGAAGTCGTTCTGGACATCGATCACGAGCAGGGCATGGGTCATTGCGGCCTCCTATTACCGCTCTATCGGTAGGCGGAGGCGCGCGGGGCGTCAATGCAATCCCTTGCGACTCTGGGTCTGCAAAGGTAGATCGCGCGTATGTACACAATCGCTGCCCTCTATCACTTTACCCGTTTCGCGGATCCGGCCGCGTTGCGCGACCCCTTGCTGGACCTGTGCCGCGCGCAGTCCGTCACCGGTACGCTGCTGCTGGCGCAGGAAGGGATCAACGGCACAATTGCTGGCCCGCGGGCCGGAATCGACACTGTGCTGAAACATATCCGATCCTTGCCCGGTTGCGCTGATCTGGAGTGGAAAGAAGCGACCTCGGACCACCCGCCTTTCGGCAAGATGAAGGTGCGGCTGAAGAAAGAGATCGTGACCATGGGCCAGCCCGACGTGGACCCGCGCGCCCGCGTCGGCAACTATGTCGACCCGCAGGAGTGGAATGACCTGATCCGTTCTGACGATGTGGTTTTGATCGACACGCGAAACGATTACGAAGTGGCAATCGGGACGTTTGAAGGTGCAATAGACCCTGAAACAGCCAGTTTCCGCGATTTCCCGGCATGGTGGGAACAGAACAAGGACCGCTTTCACAACAAGCGGGTCGCCATGTTCTGCACCGGCGGTATCCGGTGTGAGAAATCCACCAACTACCTGTTGGGGCAGGGGGTCGAAGATGTCTATCACCTCAAAGGTGGTATCCTGCGATATCTTGAGGAAATCCCCGCCGAAGACAGTTCCTGGCAGGGTGAATGCTTTGTGTTCGACAATCGTGTTTCGGTTGGCCACGGTCTTGTTGAAGGACCGCACAAGCTCTGTCATGGCTGCCGGCGTCCAATCCTGCCCGAGGATATGAAGCGCCCGGAATACGAGCATGGCGTTTCATGCCATCAATGCATCGATGAGACGTCCGATGCTGACAAAATGCGCTTTCGCGAGCGGCAAAAGCAGATCCTGCTGGCGCGGGAACGGGGTGAGGCGCATCTGCGGCAGGATTGAATTCGGGTTGCGGGCGATGCCTTTAGGCCGGATGATTGCCCGAAGACCGGATTGAGGGGGCGTTCATGCACCGCAAACCCACGACATTGGACGAATGGAAATCGACCCTGATTGCGGCACTGGGGCTGGTTCTTACAAGCTTCCTAGCTTGGTACGGCCTGTCCCGCCTGAGCGAGGCGGCTGCGGGTGATACGATTGGCACAGTTGCCTCAATCGGGCTGTTGATCTGGCTGGTGTCACAATCCTGGTATTACATGACACAGGTGAAATCGCCCCGCAGGCTTTTGTTTCTGATGGGTGTTTCATTCATCCAGGTCGTTCCATTCCTGTTCGCCGCAGTTTACGGGGCCTTTGGGTATAACGACCACTGTGTCATCGGTGCGCAGGGTCCGGGGGACATCCTGTATTTTTCCTATGTCACCTTTACCACAGTCGGATATGGCGACATGTCCCCGACCGGTCTGTGCCGTGGGCTCGCCGTGTCCGAGGCCGTAACAGGCTATATCCTGCTGGGGATGTTTGTTGCCGCAGCAGTTTCGATTTACGCCCGCAACCACAATCCGGACAGACCCTAATCCGGGGCTATTTGTTGTGATCGATCCAGCGCGACATCATTTTCTTGTCGCGGAAACACTCGGATGGGATCGGGCGGCGCTTGCTGCGTGAAATCCGCTCGGCAAACGCGACTTGTTTTCCCGTCGGGTAATTGTCGAACTGCGAGGTCCCGCGTGGTTTGTGGGCTGAAATCCAGTCAGACAAAAGCCGCCGGTCACGCTGTGCTTCAACCGGAATCTCAAGGGCTGACTTCTCGGCAATCGCACGCGCATACCGCATCTGCCGATCGGTGACCGGAAGCAGGTGATAGTCGTTGTTCGGCCCGTTCAGGGATGTGGGGCGTGTTTGCTGGGCCATCGGTTTGTCCTCTGACTGTGTAGAACATAAATAGAACATTAACCGAAAATTTCAAGGTTTATGGGGTCTGGCAGGCGTAAAGCCGCCCCTTCGATGATTTTATTGACTGGTCAATCAATAACCGATAGGCCGATTTTCGACTGACCATTTGTCCCGTCCTGACGGGTGCGAAAGAAAAGGACACGGTATGAAGTTTCAGCCCAGGGCCAGCCATTTCATTGATGGCGAATATGTCGAAGATACAAACGGCGCTGCCATTGAAGTGATCTATCCCGCTACGGGCGAAGTGATTGCACGTTTGCATTCGGCGACGCCAGCGATCGTGGAACAGGCTCTAAATAGTTCAAAAAATGCTCAGGCAGCATGGGCGGCCCTGTCCGGGACGGAACGTGGCCGCATCTTGCGCCGCGCCTCTGATATCATGCGCGAACGCAATTACGACCTGTCCGTACTGGAAACCCATGATACCGGCAAACCGATCCAGGAAACCACTGTGGCCGATGCCACCTCGGGGGCCGATGCGCTGGAGTATTTTGGTGGATTGGCCGCCTCTCTGACTGGCGAGCATATTCCGCTGGGCGGGGGTGATTTCGTCTATACCATCCGCGAGGCGCTGGGTGTTTGCGTCGGGATCGGCGCCTGGAATTACCCCACGCAGATCGCCTGCTGGAAAGGTGCCCCGGCGCTGGCTTGTGGTAACACGATGGTATTCAAACCTTCGGAAACCACGCCCCTTTCGGCATTGAAAGTGGCCGAAATTCTTGTCGAGGCCGGCGCGCCCAAGGGTGTCTACAACGTGATCCAGGGTTACGGCGATGTCGGTGCTTCGCTGGTCACTGATCCGCGCGTGGCCAAGGTCTCTCTGACAGGTTCTGTGCCGACAGGCCGCAAGGTTTATGCTGCCGCGGCGGATGGCATGAAGCATGTGACCATGGAACTTGGCGGCAAATCCCCGATGATCGTCTTTGACGATGCCGACATCGAAAACGCTGTTTCAGGTGCGATCCTGGGCAATTTCTACTCTTCGGGTCAGGTTTGTTCCAACGGCACCCGCGTCTTCGTTCAGAAAGGTATCAAAGAGGCATTCCTGAAACGCCTGTCAGAACGTCTGGCGCACGCGAAAATCGGCGATCCAATGGACGAGGACGTCAGCTTTGGACCGATGGTCAGCGAGAACCAGATGAACATCGCCCTGGGCTATATCGAAAAGGGCAAAGCCGAAGGCGCAAGACTGGTTTATGGCGGTGAACGGATCGAAAGAGACGGCTATTTTGTGCAACCCACGGTTTTTGCTGAGGTCACGGACAACATGACCATCGCGCGCGAGGAAATCTTTGGCCCCGTCATGTCGGTGCTGGATTTCGAGACCGAGGAAGAGGTGATGGCCCGCGCCAATGACACCGAGTTCGGTCTGGCCGCAGGTGTCTTCACGAATGATCTGACCCGGGCGCATCGAATCGTGGCGGGATTCGAAGCTGGCACTTGCTATATCAACACCTACAATCTTGCCCCGGTTGAAGCGCCGTTTGGTGGATCGAAAATGTCCGGTGTCGGGCGCGAGAACTCGAAACTGGCGATCAATCACTTCTCGGAAATGAAAACCGTCTATGTCTCGATGAATGATGTTGAGGCTCCGTACTGAATCAAGGACGGTTGTCCGCTGTTTTTGACGTCTCTGCTCCCGGTGCCCGGCACCGGGAGCAGAGGAAACGCCAGCCAGTGGCGTGCAATACTGCCCTGGCAATACCGATGCCTGTCAGCGTGCCGGAAAAGGTGGGCTTGCAGAATTTTTGTCCAAAGACGTTGCCATCCCAAGCCGGTTGGCCAGGTTTGATGAGGAGACACGTCCGCGATTTCTCTGACCACGGAACTCATTGAACGCGTGGAACTCTTACCGCCGTATTTCGGATGTGGCGTCTTGTTTTCACGCATCTGCCGTCAATGCCACGGCACCGGTTGCTTCACGGGCGGTCAGCCGTCGTGACTTTTTTGGTTGGGGACCGCGGCCTGAAGTTCGGCGGCCTGTTCTTCGACGTCAAACCCGGAGCACAACATCCTTGAAAGCAGTTGGAGCCCTGTTTGCATCCCGCCTGATCGGGCGTTCTGATTGGACCCGCTTTGAAGCAACGGCGCCGGGTTGCCTGCGGTTGAAACGCATCGCAGGGTATACCGGGACCGGCGTTCACTTTGCCGGGTGCGGCCGGAGCAGTCGCGATTTACGTCATTTTACCCCAACTGCGTTCAACATCTCATCGATCCGCTGACGGGCCGACTGGCTGTCCTTCAACAGGTTTTGCGCATCCGCCAGCGGTTTTTCCGCCAGCCGTTCCGGCAGGTCAGACAAGGCTTGGGTCGTTTGGTTCAATGCCGCGTATTTCCCGCCCGCAGGTTCCAACCTTTCTTCCGATACTCCGGCCAGCCAGATATACCGGTTTGCCGCTTCGTTCTGTTCGAGATCTCGGAGCATATCGGCGGCGGCTTCAAAATCTTCTGTTGAAACCATCGCCTGCGCGCGCAAGGCAGTCGCCTCCTCGGAATTGTCATCAGCCAACTCCAGCAGGGCTTGATGAGGGCGCCCCGACAGCAAAGCGGCCCGAGCCCGCAACCGAGCCCGTTCCGAGCGCCGAGACTGATCTTCCGGTCTGTTCGCCAGCGCGAATGTCTGCTGAGCAAAGCCCAGATCAGCAAGACGGATTGCCAATGCAATTGCAGTATCGGTTGTCAGCACTGCCGTCATGTCCGGCTGCATTACCTCCATCGTCTGGCGTAGAAAGGTTGCGTCATCCGATCTTTCGGCAAGCAATTGCAGATGCCGATTGATCGCGCCGTCACTATCGGGTCCGGGTGGCTGCGCTTTGATCACGTCAAATGCGCGGTCGAATTCCTGGCTCAGGCTCAGAGCGATCGCATAGGTGCGGTTCATCATCGGGGCCAGCTCCGATCGTCTGAACTCGACCGCATAAGATGCCGCCAGATCAAGCTCCTGAGAAGAAACAGCTTTGCGTTCAGACCAACGTTTTTCCACCAGGCGCGCCAAAGCCAGCGGAGATTCAGTGGCGGCGTCGGTAGAGGTTATAACCTTGGTCAACAACTCTTCTTCACGGTCACTGTCCCCTTCCGCCTTGGCAACGCTGGCTTTGGCCTGAGCGACACTGGATGTCGTTTCCGGTTCAATCCGGTCAACCGAACGAAGGATTCTGCGGGCAGCCTCCAGTTGTTGTGCGCTCACCAGTATTTCTGATAACCGCGGCCCCAGCTGGCGGCGAAGATGATCCGGCAGTCTTGAATACGCGTGTTCGATTGCTTCCACATTTGCGTCAGGTGCCAGTTCCCCTTCGGACAACACAGCCCAAAGCGCAGCATCACTGTCACATCGTTGCAGGTCGTTGAATGGATTCCTGGGCAGCGGCGGCCGGTTATCTACAACCCGGGCAATTGCTGCAACGGGTTCGAAGCCCTCTGGCGGCGTCTCCAACAACCTCAAGACACCCAGCGCTTCGGCTCCGAAACCGAAAGAGGCGTAGAGTTTGGCCAGGGTCATGACCTTTTCGCCGTCAAGCCTGTCAAACTCTTTGTACAGCCCAGAGCGGAGAGCTGACACCTGATCCGGAAAAGGCGTGTCCCCTGACCAGGACGCAAAACTCAGCTCAGCAGTCGAGATGCAGGCCGGTCTTTGGTCAATTGGTTGCAGTTCAGTGTTCAGAACATTCTGCAAATTGTCCAGTACCGTGGTCAGACGTACGTTCGAACTCAGTTGGGGCGGCACAACGCTTGTACCGGACGGGGCGGTATTGCGTGGCCCGACAGGGGCAAGCTTCAAGTCCAGCAACTTGCGATCGGTCCCTTGCAGAAGACGAGTGGACAGCTGGTCTTTTATCCCCTGCTCAGTCATGGTGAGAAGCGGCAGATGCAACCCTGTCTCAACCGATGGCGGTTTGCCTTCGGCCGTTTTCCCGATCAAGGGTGGCGGTACATTCTCAAGAAGCGGCGGCAACAATTCCCCTGGTGCGATGTCCAGTACGATCATCGAGTTTCTGTACAGAAACGCCGACGCCACGCAGTTGCACCCGAACTCCAGCTCCAACGCGCTGCCGGGGTTTTTCTGCGACAAAGAGGCCAGGCGGTTCGTGGTCAAACGCCCAAAAACCGAGCTGGTTTTGAATGTGACGTCGTCCAGGGCAATGGTAAGGCTGGCGCCGGTCTTCCGTTGCGCCAGCACCCAGCGGGTATCCGGTGGCACGTCGAAAACCAGACGTGTGAACCCGTCATGCTCACCGGATCGCACCACCACGTCCTGCGCGGTCACGGCAGATGCAGCCGTGACCAAAACCGCAATCAGAAACCCGATGCGCTTCATGCCGCAGCCTGCTTGAGCTCTTTCAATGCGTCTTCCAGCTCGGAAAAGCCCGGGCGGTTATGGGTTGGGGTGTTCTGGCGTCCGACTTCAATGCACATGGCGGCATTGTGGTTGTGCAGATTGGCCACCAGTACTTCCTTGATCAGCTGATAAAAGTGGTTGTCTTCTTCAACCACGGCTTTCAGTTTGCCTGCAAAGGGGCCGACCAGGCCATAGGCCAGAAAAACGCCCAGGAATGTGCCTACAAGGGCACCCCCAATCAGCTTCCCCAGCACTTCGGGTGGCTGATCGATTGACCCCATCGTCTTGATCACGCCCAGAACCGCAGCAACGATCCCCAGCGCGGGCAGGCCGTCTGCCACTGTTTGCAGCGCATGGCTTGAGTGCATGGCATGATGAAAATTCGCCTCCATGCGCTTCTCCAGAACCTCTTCAACCTGATGCGGATCGTCATAATTCATCGCCGCCGACCGCATGGTGTCACAAATCAGGTCGACGGCCTCCTTGTCTGATTGGATCTTGGGGTATGCGGAAAACAAGCTGGAGTTTTTGGGGTCTTCAATATGCTGCTCGACCTCAACAGGGTTGGCGCGGGCAATGCGAATCAACGAAAACAGAAGGCACAGAAGGTCACGATAGTCTTCGGGCTTCCATTTCGGGCCCTTGAACACCTTGCCCATGTCTTTGATCGTATGTTTCACGCCGCCCATGTCATTGCTGATCAGAAAGGCTCCTACGGCGGCGCCGCCGATCATCATCATTTCGAAGGGAAGAGATTTCATGATGATGGTCATCTTGCCACCTGCCGCGAGATAGCCGCCGAAGACCATTACGAAAATGACAACAATTCCAACAATTCCAATCATTTGAGATCTCCAGATGAGTTCTTTGCGATACCGGGCAACACGGGCGACTATTCCTGCGGGGCCGAGGCGTTTCGACCGGCCATGACCACGCTGATCGTATAGGCCGCTTCGGGGCTCAGGCCCGCCAGTACGCCAGCCGCTGCGTCCGCCGGCATGCGGGACAAGAACCCCGCGGCAAAGGTCGGGTCCATGGTTTCAAACAACGCGGCTGCGTCCTTGGGTTTCATGTTCTGGTAAACATCCGTCAGGCGCGCCAGATCGTTCTCTGCCGCCTTGTCCGCAACCGCCAATGTGGCACGCAGGGCATCTTCTGCTTCCTTCAGGGCCGTCAGACGCGTTTCAACAGCTTGGGTTGCGATCTCCAATGCTTTTTCCTGATCGCGTAATTCAGCCTCTCGCTGTTTGACGCGTTCCTCCCGGCGCAAAAGCTCTGCCAGCACAACCTGAACATCGCGTGTTTCGGACGCGGTGGGCTTGTTTTCCACGGCTTCAGGTGTCGCCGGTTTGGCGAGCGCAGGTCCCGCCTCCAAGCCAACGCGAATGGCAGCCGAGCCGATCATCAGCAATGAGATGACGGCAAGCACACCGCCGCGCGGGCGCGTACCGTGTTTGGCGTTGCGCGCAAGGCTCATACCTGCGCCCCGTTCTGCTTGCGGTCATGCCGGAAGAACATCAGGCCCTCTGGCGCCTTGGGTTGCTCTTCACTCGCACCGGTTTCGATCGGTTCCACTGTTTTCTCGTGCTTGGTGCCCTGTTCCTCTTCAGGCTGAGGCTCGACTTGGACAGGTTTTGCCTTTTCCGGGGCAGCAGTTTCTTCTTCGGGGATGACATCATGCAGAGATGCCATCATCAGCTCCAGGCGCTGAGCCACGGTTTCAGCCCTTTGCGTCAGCGCCTTAAGCTGATCCCCCGATTGATCAGAGGCATTTCGCGCGCTGTCCAGGGATTTCTTCAGGTCTTCTGCCTGGGTCGACAACACGGCCACCGCACCACCGACGCCTTTTTCAAGATCGGTGAACCGCCTGAGGCGGCGCGACAGCACAAAGCAATAAAGTCCCGCGCCCAACGCACCGGCGACCAGCAAAATATCCGCAATCAGCTCCAATTCCGCCTCCTAATTCAGTACAAATTCCATCACCAGCACATCGCGAACGCGCCCTTCGCCAACGACAATTCCAATGCGTCGCAGCAGGTGACCTCGGATGCGCGTTAATGCCAGCGAATCCTCCAGGTCCTTCAATTCAACGGCTCGCAGGTATCCGTTCAGGACATCCATGATTCGTGGCTGCATTTTTTCCACATCAGCGATGTACGGCGCGTTAACTTCGAGCTGAGCGTGGAACTTCAAATGTCGCGACTTGCCGGAGTTCACCGATACAACAACCGGCGGCAGATCAATGAACCCGACATCCGCCAGCGCTTTGGCAGGTTCCTCTTTCGCCTCGTCCTTGTCGGCCTCAACCATTGCCTTGCCACCCAATGGAATCAATCCGGATGACGTCAGGACATACCCGCCCGCAGCGCCGGCGATGGCAAGAAGCATCCCGATCAGCATTCCCTTTTTCCCTTTTTTTCCGGTGGGTTCCGCCAGTTCGTCGGTTGCGTCGGTCATGACGTCCTCATTCATCCGTTCCGACTCCGTCATAACCGCGCAGGGACTAACCGATTGTTAAGAGCAATCGTCCAAACAGAGGGTGCGTCGGGCAGAATGCCGGCGAGTCGGAGGTGAGCGTGCAGCAGATCGGAACTGTCTGGGCTAATTTGGACAGGCGTAAACAAATCATCGTCGCCGGTGCGGTTGCGCTGGTGTTTCTGGGAATCCTTGGCATGTCGCGCCTTGTGACGGCTCCGTCCATGACGTTGCTATTTGCGGGTCTGGAAAGCGGTGCCGCCGGGGAAATAGTACGCGCGCTGGACCAGCGCGGCGTCACATATGAAATTCGGGGCGGATCGATCTACGTATCCGGCGCGCAGCGCGACGAGCTGCGAATGACGCTGGCCAGCGAAGGCCTGCCCGCAAACGGCAATAAAGGGTACGAACTGCTTGATTCGCTAAGCGGGTTTGGCACCACCTCTCAGATGTTCGATGCTGCTTATTGGCGCGCGAAAGAGGGTGAACTGGCGCGGACGATTGTCGGCAGCCCGCATATAAGTCAGGCGCGCGTCCATATTGCCAACGGGACAGCAAACCCATTTCAGCGCAGCGTGTCACCAACGGCTTCGGTTTACCTCGTGCCATCCGGGACCGAAATTACCGGGGATCAGGCCAAGGCCATCCGGTTCCTTGTTGCCTCGGCCGTCAGCGGCCTGACGCCCGAGAAGGTTACGGTGATCGATTCGCATGGGGCCGTGATTGGCGGGCAGGATACCGCAGCGCCTGCGGACACTGCGGACGACAAGTCGCGCCAGTTGGGGGACCGTGTTCTGCGTCTGGTCGAGGCACGTGTCGGTACCGGCAACGCCGTGGTCGAGGTCAGTGTCGATACCGAAACCAAGACGGAATCCATTCGCGAGCGGCGCTTTGACCCCAAAGGCCGCGTGGCGATCAGCACGGAAGTCGAAGAACGTTCGGACAGCGCCCGAAATCAGTCATCGGATGTCACCGTGGCGTCGAACCTGCCGGATGGCGATGCGGCGGGCGGGGACGAATCGAACTCGACGGCCACCCAAACTCGTGAGCGGGTGAACTACGAAGTCTCCGAGACAGAGCTGGAAGTCCATAAGGCCCCCGGCGCGATCAAGCGGCTGACGGTTGCAGTTCTGGTCAATGGCAAAAGAACGGTGGACGCCTCGGGTACCGAAGTCTTCACGCCCTTGCCTCAGGAAGAGCTTACCGCTCTGGAAGAGCTCGTGGCGTCGGCAGTCGGGTACGATGCGGCGCGCGGGGACGTTATTACACTGAAATCCATGGATTTGCCGTCGGTCGAACCACAGGGCACTCTGGTTTCGTCGTCGCTCTGGCAGAACATCCATCTGGATGTCATGTCCTTGATACAGATGGCTGTGCTGGCTTTGGTTTCGCTCGTGCTGGCCCTGTTCGTGATCCGCCCGATCCTGACGAATGCAACACCGACACCGGCGCTGCAGGCGGCTGCGGGAGGGGCGGACTCGGATACCCTGGCACTGACAGGTGGAATCGCTCTGGAGGAACCGGCAGAGCTCTCGTCCCTGCCGGCAGAGCGCGGTGTTCCGGCCCTCGGCTCGAACGCCACAGAGGATCCTGTCGACCGGCTGCGCGCCATGATCGGTGACAAGCAGGAAGAGACTGTCGAGATCCTGCGCAGTTGGCTTGAAGAAGGTGAGGAGCGGGTGTGATGTCGATTGCCCATCTTCTTGAGGATTTCACCACCCAGACCGGTACCGGGCCTGTTCTGATCTTGAATGAGGACACGCTGGAAGAACAACGGCTCGCTGCCTTCGAAGACGGGTATGGGGCCGGTTGGGAAGATGCCTCGCAGGCGCAGGAGCAAAGCCGCGGCCAGATTTCGGCTGAAATGGCAAGATCGCTTGAGGATATGTCTTTCACCTATCACGAAGCCGTCGCCCGTATGACCCTGTCGTTGGAGCCCATGTTCACCAGTCTGGTTCAGACCGTACTGCCCGAGATGGCCGATCGCGGCCTGGCAGCCCGCATTGTGGAGCAACTCTGTGAAATGGCGCGTTCGCGGGTAGAGCAGCCGATGCAGATTTTGGTGTCGCCGGGATGTGCCGAGAGTGTCGCAGCGCTGTTGCCGCAAGATCTGCCTTCCACTCCTCAGGTGATCGAACACTCCGAGCTGGAGCCGGGTCAGGCCCGCCTTCAGGTCGGCACGAGTCGGCGTGAGGTTGATTGCACCGCTTTGCTCGCCGCCATCGAACAGACCTTTGACGCTTATGTCTCTGAGACAAGAGAGGCTTTGTCCAATGAATGACACCCAGATCCCGAAATCTGAAAAACCCAACCCCTTCGACTCGGTCCCGATTGAAGTGACCGTTTCCGTTGGTCGTGCGCGCCCATTGATCAAGGACCTGTTGAACATGGGAGAGAATGCCGTGCTGACCCTGGACAAACGGATCGAAGATCCGGTTGACCTCTATGTTGGGGATCAGTTGGTGGCGCGCGGGCTGCTGGAAGAAATGGAAGGCGATCAGGCAGGGCAACTTGCAGTGCGCTTGACCGAGATTGCGGATTTGCACAACGGAATCGGTTGATGCGCTATGTAATCTGCCTGGCTTTGGTGGCCGTGTTGACGCCCTCACTGGCCGCTGCCCAGGATTTGACCTTGTCCTTGGGCGACGGCGGGTCGATTTCAGCCCGGACGATCCAGCTGATTCTACTGATCACAGTGCTGAGCATCGCTCCGGGGCTGGCGATCATGATCACCTGCTTTCCCTTCCTGATCACCGTTCTGTCGATCCTGCGGCAAGGGATCGGCCTGCAACAATCTCCGCCCAATATGCTGTTGGTCAGCCTGGCGTTGTTCCTGACCTATTTCATCATGGACCCGGTGTTTTCAGAAGCATGGGTGACAGGAATACGACCGATGATGGAAGAGACGATGGAAGTGGAACCAGCGTTGGAGCGCGCGTTGGAGCCGTTCCGTGCCTTCATGGCGGCCCGACTGGATGCGGACACATTCTATGCCATGGCGGCTTTGCGCCCCGGTGGTGAGGCAATGGAATTGTCCGCACAGGCGCCGTTGTCGGTCTTGATGCCGTCCTTCATGCTGTCGGAAATCGCACGGGCGTTTCAGATCGGGTTTCTGATTTTCCTGCCGTTTCTGATCATCGATCTTGTCGTGGCCGCTGTATTGATGTCGATGGGCATGATGATGGTGCCTCCGGCCATCGTATCCTTGCCATTCAAGCTGGCGTTTTTCGTGATCGCCGATGGGTGGGCTTTGATTGCGGGCGCGTTGGTGCGCAGTTACATGCCGTAACCTCGACACGTAGCCGCGGCGCGCTGAAAAAACAGGTGGTCAGACGCCTTTGTCCAACTGTTGTCAAAGGCGCAATTCAATGCCCGGCCGCAAGTGAAACGGATCAGCCCGTCTTATTCAGGTCTTTGATCAACTGGTCCAGGTTGCCTTTGCGGGCATCCAGCATCGCGCCGATTTCGGTGCGTTCGGTCAGCAACAGATTCACGCCTTCGATGAACATGTTGTAGAATTTTTCACGCCCCGACTTGTCCGAAACAAGGAACGTCACATCAAACGGAGCCGACCCGCGCAGCTTGACCATTGTGCGCACTTCATATCCGGCCTTGATCTTGCGGGCATTGCGCACGTTGACCTCACCGCCAATGAACTCGCGGAAGCGGCGACCATATTTACGCGAGATATAGCCCTGAAACGCCTTGGTGAATTGCCTCAACTGGGATGGGGTGGCCGTTCGGGCATCGGCACCGAGGGCATAACGCGCCATGATCGGGACATCGGCATATTGCACAAAGATCTTCTCGAAATCACGCAGCATCGCATTCTCAGACTTGCCCGATGCGATAACCCTGTTGATGTCGTTGACCACGCTGTTGACCAGCGCCTTGGCTGTTGCCTCGGTCTGGGCAAACGCGGATTTGGGCAGGACCGCCAAGGCCAGACCAGCTGCGACAAAGTTACGGCGATTCAACTCGTTATTCAGCATAGGTGTCCTCATAGGGGTCTAGATAGGGGTCCCTGACCGGGTCTGTCCCGGTTTCGGCATAGGGGTCAGAATACAAATCCAGATAGGCGTCTTCGTCATCTCTTGCCAGTTCGAAGCGACGGTTTTGCAGATAGATCAGGCGCGCCTGCGCGTAACTGTCTGCGCTTTCATAAAGAATCGAGTCCACGGTATCCGAGAACCGCCCACGATCGCCCATGCGGCGAACGACTTCGGCATAGACGCCCAGATTGTCGGCGGGCCGGACCGGGGTAAAATTGATCGGATTCGAGAACAGGTTGATCACGACGCCGATGGCATCCCTTTGGGTCGACGGGCCATAGAAAGGCAGTTCAACATAAGCCCCTTCACCGACCCCCCAGACGTGCAGGGTCTCGCCGAAGTCAGTATCGACGGGCGGCAGGTTCAGCTCATCAGCGGGCGAAGACAGGCCAAAGCCACCGACGGTCATGTTGATCACAAAGCGCAGCAGCGCATTGCCCATCTGTTTCGGGTTGCCCTGAAGCAGGTAGTCGACCGCTTGTCCGGGCAGCGAGATGTTTTCGGCGAATGTGCTGAAACTGGTGACCATGGGATCAGGAACGATCTTCACGTACCCTTTGGACGCAGGGCGAAACAGAAACCGGTCAACGCCCAGATTGAACTTGTGAATTCCCCGGTTCGCGTTTTCGTAAGGATCAAACACGTCGCTGCGTGAGGCGCCCTCGGGCGGTGTCGTTGCGCAGGCGGACAGAATGGCCATGAGCGACAGGACAACCAGGTGTTTCAGGCGAAATCTGCTCGACACGATCTTTGCTTCTCCCAAATGCCCGGCATTTGTTTTGTCGGGCCAACAATCACAATTCACCAATACTCTCACGCCGGTATGGCACAAGTTCTTGTCACATAGTCGTTTCAGGTCTCAAATGAAACACCTAGCGTGTAACCTGTCCGTCAGGTCCGGGTAAAGTAATTGAGTATCTACAAGTCATAATAAGTAAAGATATGCTCAGATCGCATGCAAGCCGGAATTTGCCGCATTCCGTCTTTCCACGGCTGTGCTTCCCGGTTAGCGTCCGGCAGAGTCAATCAGGGAAGGACCCTCTCAATGAGCATCGCTGCAAAACTGGAAAGCCTCGGTGTCACGCTGGGTGACGCACCCGCGCCAGCAGCAAATTACGTGCCTTACGTCCGTGTGGGCAATATCGTGTACGTGTCCGGCCAGATATCGAAATCAGACGATCTGATCACCGGCAAGCTGGGCGATGACATGGATATCGAGGCCGGAGCCGCAGCGGCGCGTGTCTGCGCGATCAATCTGCTGGCGCAGGTCAAGGCGGCCTGTGGCGGAGATATCGACAAACTGGTGCGTGTCATCAAGCTGACCGGTTTCGTGAACTCGACCGCAGATTTCACTGCGCAGCCGCAAGTGATCAACGGTGCATCCGACTTCCTGGTCGAAGCGCTGGGCGACGCCGGTCGCCACTCGCGCTCTGCCGTAAGTGCTGCGTCGCTGCCTTTGGGCGTGGCGGTCGAGATCGAAGGCATATTCGAGATCGAATGATACCGTCCCTGCCAGCTGCGTTTTTGCAGGCCCCGATTGCTCATCGGGCGCTGCATGACGTCTCGAACAACCGCCCGGAAAACAGCCGGGCGGCCATTCGTGCCGCCATTGATGCCGGATACGGGATCGAGATCGATCTTCAGCTGACAGCTGATGATCGTGCCGTCGTGTTCCATGATTACGACATGGCGCGTCTGACCGGCCAGTCCGGGCCGATCCGGCAGGTGTCGGCGGCGGCGGCGTCCGAATTGACCCTTCTGTATGGTGATGACGGCATTCCAACGCTTGATGAGGTGCTGGATATGGTGGCAGGCCAGGTGCCGCTGCTGATCGAGCTGAAAGATCAGGACGGCGCTATGGGTATGAATATCGGCGCCCTCGAGCACGACACCGTGCGCGCATTGCAGGGCTATGACGGCCCGGTGGCCCTGATGTCCTTCAATCCAAACTCGGTCGCGGAACTGGCGCGGCTGGCCCCGCATCTGCCGCGCGGCATCACGACTTGTGCCTATGAGCCCAGTGTCGAGCTTCTGCCGCAAGACGTCTGCGACACCCTGCGCGATATTCCTGATTTTGACCGCGTCGGGGCCGGTTTCATCAGCCACGAGGCGGAAGACCTTTCCCGCCCGCGTGTGGCCGAACTGAAGGCGCAGGGCGTGCCGATCCTGTGCTGGACCGTCCGAACGCCTGAACAAGAGGCAGAGGCCCGCTTGGTTGCCGACAATGTGACCTTCGAAGCGTATCTGGCCGCGCATTCAGCTTGAACCTTGCCGCCTCGGTCACAAATAAAGGGCTGGTGCGGAGGAAACATGGATCAGGCCCAAATCGAAGTTCAGGTCATTGGATCTCTGTCGCGGATTTCAGCGGCCGAATGGGATGCCTGCGCCTGCCCCGAGGCCGCCGATGGTGGGCGGCCCCTTGATCCCTTCACTACGCATCGCTTTTTGCTGGCGCTTGAGGAAAGCGGCTCGGTCGGGCGCGGTACGGGTTGGCAGCCGCAATACCTGACGGCCTTTCTTGACGGGATCCTGATCGCAGCGGCCCCGATGTATGCCAAATCGCACAGCCAGGGCGAGTACATCTTTGACCACAGCTGGGCCCATGCCTATGAAAGCGCAGGCGGGCGGTATTATCCCAAGCTGCAAATTGCGGTGCCGTTCACACCTGCCACCGGGCGGCGGTTTCTGGTACGCCCGGGCTATGACAGGATCGGAATGCCTGCTTTGGTGCAGGGTGCCGTTCAACTGGCGGCCGACAATCAGGTTTCTTCGGTTCACGTGACCTTCTGTACAGAAGCCGAGGCATTGGCCGGTGAGCAGATGGGGCTAATGCTTCGCAGCTCGCAACAGTTTCACTGGTTGAATGATGGCTATGCCGGTTTCGATGACTTCCTTGCGGCCTTGTCCTCACGCAAGCGCAAGAACATCCGCAAGGAACGGGCGCAGGCCAATGGCTTTGGCGGTGAAATCCACACATTGACGGGCGATGACCTGCGCCCGGAACACTGGGATGCGTTTTGGCGGTTCTATCAGGACACCGGGGCGCGAAAATGGGGCTCACCCTATCTGACGCGGCGGTTTTTTGACATCGCACAAGAGACGATGGCGAATGACATGGCCCTGGTTTTGGCTGAACGGGATGGTCACGCCATTGCGGGTGCGCTGAACTTCATAGGCCGCGAAACGCTTTTTGGGCGGTATTGGGGCTGCATCGAACATCATGCCTGCCTGCATTTCGAACTGTGCTACTATAGGGCGATAGATTTTGCCATTGCCCACGGTCTGGCCCGGGTGGAAGCGGGCGCTCAGGGCGAACATAAGCTGGCGCGGGGCTATTTGCCGACGCGCACGCATAGCTTGCACTGGGTCGGCGATCCGGGGTTTGCCGATGCCGTCAAAAAATATCTGGACGCCGAAGGCCGCGCAGTGGGAGAAGAGATCGAGATTCTGACGGATTACGGCCCGTTCAGGAAATCGAACCCGGAGGAACAGCAATGACTGAACTTTTGTCCGCCGAGACCCGCGGCCCGCTGCTGGATCCGCTGTTCAAAAACGGCTGGACCATGGTCGAAGGCCGCGACGCGATCACCAAGACCTTCATATTCGACAACTTCGTGCACGCGTTTGGCTGGATGACGCAAGTGGCGATCTGGGCCGAGAAATGGAACCATCATCCAGAATGGTCTAACGTCTACCGCACGGTCGAGGTGGTTCTGTCCACCCATGACGTAGGCGGCCTGTCGTCACTGGACGCCAAGCTGGCCCGAAAGATGGACAGCCTGTGCTAGCGATCGTTGCCTGACCCCTGGCCACCGGCAAGCGAGGCAGCCGTGCCCATCTGCTTGAATTCCGCAGGTGAGACGGTGCCGTCGCTGACATCGATGGACCTTGGGATGCCCGTGGTCTTGTTCCCGATCTGGCGCACGCTGCGCGCCGCTGGGTTGATATCCAGACACCGGTTTTCATAGCAGGTCAGGCCAGACAGATTGATCTGGATGCGGGCCTGTCCGTCTGGCCCAGTCACCACAGGAGCTTGCGGAACGTCGCAGGCCGCGGCCAGTGCCAAAGCACCTATTCCGATCCATTTCTTCATACCAAGCTCCTTCAAACGGGCTTAGTCCAGTTGACCATTGCCGTTCTGATCTGCCGCGCCGAAATCTTCATTCATCTGTGCATCATATTCCGATCTTGAGATAAAGTTGTCCTTGTTGCGGTCAACATTCTGGAACTGCTTGATGTCCAGAAACGGCTTGGCCTCAGCCTGACCTAATGTGCCGTTCTTGTCTTCGTCCATGGCCTGAAACGCATAGTCCGAAAAAGCGTCGAATTCGTCTTTGGACAGGAACCCGTCATTGTTTGCGTCGATGGCGTTCAATTCTTTTTCATGCAGTTCGGCCACGGTTTCGGCATTGGTCGCCGAGGCCAGGAATACAGCCGTGAATACAAAAATCGCCCGTTTCATGTCCAATCTCCTCAGCATGCAAATCTTTGGCCTTCAATGCCCCCGGCGGCAGCGCCGGCTGCGGTCAGGATCGTCTTGCCCGATCCGCCACCGAACTGGTTGCCGATCGCGCCGCCGATCAAGGCGCCGCCCAATGTGCCGCTGAGGCAGGCAATCTCGTGCTGTCGTGCGGCTTGCTGTTGCGGGGTTGGGGCCGGGCCGCAGGCTGCCAGAAGGGCCGCGCCGGTCAGGATGGATGAAAATACCTTAAGTTTCATAAAAATCTCCCCATTTTGTGCGTCGAGTATTCGCGCATCGAGGCAGTGCTTCAAGTTAAATTGGGTTCACGCGGCCCCGGACAGACCGGGGCCGGTCACATTCAGATCACCTCCAGCAGGCCTTCACCCGCCGAGATCCCGCAGGCACCGGGGTTTTCTTCCAGGTTCAGGGCCGTGACCTTGCCGTCCTCGACCAGCATCGCATAGCGTTTCGAACGTGCGAACAGGCCAACGGGCGGGGCGTCGAAATCCATACCGATGGCTTTCGTGAATTCTGAGGCCGCGTCTGAAACCATGGTCAATCCGGCCGCGGTCGCGCCGGTGGATTCACCCCAGGCCTGCATGACAAACGGGTCGTTGACCGACAGGCACATGATCTCGTCCACGCCCTTGTCGTCGAACTGCTTTTTGGTGCGAATGAAGCTTGGCACATGTGCGGTGGTGCATGTGCCGGTATAGGCGCCGGGCACAGCGAAAATGACAACCTTGCGCCCTTTGGTCTTGTCTGAAATCCGAACTTCCTCTGGCCCGTCGGCCCCCATCTGGATCAGTGTGGCCTCGGGCAGGGTGTCTCCTGTTGAAATCATTTTTAAGCTCCTGTCGTTTGGATTTGCAGAATTGGACTAAGCCGCAATATAGGTGGTCAAATCAGAGAGACCACGGGAAAACTGCGGGGTGGGTAAAGCATGAGCCATATTGTCGTAATTGGCGCGGGTCAGGCAGGCGCGTCCTTGGTGGCGCGGCTGCGCAAGGACGGGTTCGACGGAGAGATTACTCTGATCGGGGCCGAGCCGCATCTGCCGTATCAGCGCCCGCCTTTGTCCAAGGCCTATCTTCTAGGAGAGATGGAGCTGGAGCGCCTGTTCCTGCGACCCGAAAGCTTCTATGCCGAAAACAACATCACTCTGCGGCTTGGCCAGCACGTGACCGGCATCGACCCCAAGGCCAAAACGGTCACTGTTGGGGATGAAGTCATCCCGTATGACGAACTGGCGCTGACCACCGGGTCAGATCCGCGCCGCCTGCCTGCCGCCATCGGAGGCGATCTGGACGGCGTGCATGTGGTGCGCGATCTGGCCCATATCGACGAGATGGAGCCCAAAGTGACCGAAGGCGCCCGCGCGTTGATTGTGGGCGGCGGTTACATCGGGCTCGAGGCCGCCGCCGTCTGCGCGAAACGCGGCGTCAAGGTCACCTTGGTCGAGATGGCCGACCGCATCCTGCAACGGGTCGCTGCGCCCGAAACCAGCGACTATTTCCGCGTATTGCACAGCGAATACGGTGCCGACATCCGCGAAGGTGTCGGGCTGGATCATCTGACCGGCGAAAATGGCAGGGTTGTGGGGGCTGTATTGACGGACGGCACGACGCTGGACGTTGATTTCGTCGTGGTTGGTGTGGGCATCACCCCTTCTACCCAACTGGCCGAGATGGCTGGGCTCGAACTGGACAACGGCATCAAAACCGATGCCCATGGTCGCACGTCTGATCCGTCGATCTGGGCGGCGGGCGATTGCGCCTCTTTTCCGCATGGCGAAGGGCGTATCCGTCTGGAAAGCGTCCCCAACGCCATCGACCAGGCCGAGATCGTGGCCCAGAACATGCTGGGCGCGGCCAAGGACTATGTGGCAACCCCATGGTTCTGGTCGGACCAGTACGACGTCAAGCTTCAGATCGCGGGCCTGAACACCGGATACGACCGCGTAGTGACCCGCAAGGGCGAGGGT
Organism: Ruegeria sp. BHSA118; assembly: GCF_059613405.1. NCBI lineage: Bacteria > Pseudomonadati > Pseudomonadota > Alphaproteobacteria > Rhodobacterales > Roseobacteraceae > Ruegeria > Ruegeria sp. BHSA118. The sequence continues at coordinate 8,641 of NZ_JBXWSM010000043.1, read as the reverse complement.
CAGACCGTGTCCTTCTGGTATTACAAGGGCGACAGGCTGATTGCTGTCGATGCGATGAATGATCCGCGGGCATACATGGTCGGCAAGAGATTGATCGAAATGGGCAAGACCGCTGATCCCGCGGTTGTGGCAGACCCGAACGCGGACCTGAAACCGCTGCTCAAGGCGTGAGGATCATAGCCGGGGAATTCCGGGGCCGCGCCCTCGCCTCGGTCGGCAAGGGTGATGCGGGCGCGCATCTGCGCCCCACCACCGACCGCGTGCGTGAAAGCCTGTTCAATGTGCTCAGCCACCAGATCGATTTTGACGGTTTGCGGGTGTTGGATCTGTTCGCGGGAACCGGGGCGCTGGGGCTCGAGGCGCTGTCGCGGGGGGCGTCGCATGTCACCTTCGTCGATGACGGGCGGGTGGCCCAGGGGTTGATACGCAAGAATATCGATCTGACCCGCAGCGCCGGCCGTACCGATTTAATCCGCCGCGATGCAACCCGGTTGGGCGACAATCCCGGCGCGCCTTATGATCTGGTTTTTCTGGACCCGCCTTACGGGAAATCCATGGGGCAGAAGGCCGTCGCCGCCTTGGCCAATGGCTGGATCGCGGATGATGCATTATTGGTCTGGGAAGAAAACGCCCCGATGCAGGCGCCGGCCGGGTTCATATTGCAAGACAGTCGCAAATATGGCGACACGCATATTTCCCTGATGTGGAAAGGTATGCCAGGCTGAGACGTTCCGCGCGGTTTGGCCCGGGGCCTGTGTTTGCAATGACGGGACAGCTTGGATAGGCCAAGCGCGAGGCACAGCAGAAATCCCATATGCACGATCTTGTCATTTTCGATTGCGACGGCGTTCTGGTGGACAGCGAGGTGATCTCGAACCAGGTGCTGGTGGACAATCTGGAGCATCATGGCCTGCATCTGGCACTGCGTGAATGTATGTCCCTGTTCGTGGGTGGAACCATGGTGGGTGTGCGGGACAAGGCCCGCGCGATGGGTGCCGTTCTGCCCGAAGACTGGACAGATCAGATCTATGCCGAAACCTACGACCGCCTGCGCGCAGGTGTGCCATTGGTCCCCGGTATCGCAGACCTGCTTGAGGGGCTGGATCAAAAGGGTATCCCCTGTTGCGTCGCGTCGAATGGCAGCCCCGACAAGATGAAGATCACACTGGGTCAGAACGGGCTTTGGGACCGTTTCAAAGACGTGATGTTTTCGGCCCATGTGCTGGGCACCGGAAAGCCGGACCCAAAGATGTTCCGGCTGGCCGCCGAGCACTTTGGCGCAACGGCTCCGGTGGTGATTGAAGACAGCCACAGTGGTGTCACGGCGGCGATCCGAGCCGGCATGCGTTGCCTTGCTTATGCGCCTCATGGCGGCGGTGAAAAGCTGGCGGATCTGGGTGCCGAAGTGATCACGGACATGTCACAGGCGCATGGGTTGTTGGGACTTTGACCCGCAGTCGTGCTAATGTGCACGCATGGACCGCACCCTGACACCTTTTGTATGGACCCTTTCCAGCGACACCGAAGCGTCTGCCGGCCCAGAGCGCAAATCCATGCGCGCGCCGGTCTTCATCCACGACGCGGTCACGCCGTGGGGGGATGAAACGATGCTGCTGAAACTTCTACGTGAGCAGGCCGCTGATCAGGACGAATAAGTCGGGTGAAATTTGCCAGCGGGTGACAGGGTAAAGATATCGACCCCATCCGATGTGACGCCCACCGAATGTTCGAACTGTGCCGACAGCGATTTGTCGCGGGTTACGGCTGTCCAGTCATCGGCCAGGGTCTTGGTTTCCGGACGACCCAGATTGACCATGGGTTCGATGGTAAAGAACATACCCTCTTCCAGAACCGCACCGGTGCCCGGGCGGCCATAGTGCAATACGTTCGGTGGCGCGTGAAAAACGCGACCCAGACCATGACCGCAGAAATCGCGTACGACGCTCATCCGATGTGCTTCGACATAGGACTGAATGGCATGGCCGATGTCACCAAAGGTATTGCCCGGCTTGACCATCTCGATGCCCTTGAACAGCGCGTCATGGGTCACCTGGATCAGCCGTTCCGCCTTGCGCGGCAGCTTGCCCGCCACATACATGCGCGAGGTATCGCCAAACCAGCCATCGACGATGACGGTGACGTCGATATTCAGGATATCGCCATCCTTCAGCTTTTTCTCACCGGGAATACCGTGGCAGACCACGTGGTTCACGCTGATGCAGCTGGCGTGCTGATAGCCTTTATACCCTATGGTGGCCGAGGTCGCACCGGCGTCTTCGACCATCTGCGTGATCAGCCCGTCAAGTGCGCCGGTGGTTTGACCGGGAAACACATGGTCGGCAATATCATCCAGAATCCGCGCCGCCAAAGCCCCTGCCGCGTGCATCCCGGCAAAGTCACCTTGTTCATAGATGCGGATGCCGTCCTTGGTCAGGCGGCCACGATGCTCTTTCATCGACGCTAAGCTCCAAATGTTGCGCGCAGCATTCCTTTTACGCTGCTTGTGCAGAAAGTACCAGAGGGCGCTGGGTTGCGGATGTCAGATGGGGCAAAAAGCAGCAAGTTCAAGCGTCGACTGACCGAAGGGTGTTTTGATTGTTGGGAATGGTGTTTACGTTCTGGCTGAAATGCGCGCAAATCCGTTGTGTGGACAAACCTGCCGTTCGGAAAAACAAATCCAATGTCAGCTTGCATTCTTCGTGATGTGATCTGACTATTGTGAATAGCTTCGTGCATATCCCCGTCGCGGACTTCAAAAAGAAAGAAAATACCGATGCAATCATTGATATTGCCGGTCATCGCTCTGGCGTTCCTGCCGCTCGCCGCTCTGGCACAGGACCACGAGCATGGTCACAGCAACACACCATATGCGGGCTTCGAGAAGCGTGAGATCAAGAGCCTCTCGGAACAGGACATCGAAGAGCTTCGTCGAGGGGGCGGCTGGGGGCTCGCCTTACCAGCCGAGCTGAATGGCCGACCGGGCCCTGCGCATGTACTTGAGCTTCAAGAAGAGCTGAGCCTGTCAGCGGATCAAGTGGCAGCGATCTCTGCGCTTTTTGAAGAGATGAAAACGGCCGCCATCGCTGCTGCTGAACGTTTCATTGCTGCCGAGGCCGCACTGAGCGACGCTTTTGCCGCTTCCGAGCTATCCGAAACCGCATTGCATAACTTGCTTTCTGAGGCAGCAGAAGCACGCGCTGCATTGCGGTTTATCCATCTGTCACAACATCTTTCGACACCCGAACTTCTCAGTGCCGAACAAATCCAAAGGTACAATGTACTGCGTGGGTATTCGGATGATCCCTGTGCCAGCGTGCCGGAAGGACACGATCCTAACATGTGGCGTCGTCATAACGGATGTGAAGACTAAGCTGACATTCATGCGACGCACAGTATAAAGCACTTTGGGCTCTTTGCAGCCATTCGGTGCTCTTAAACACCAAACCGTGTTTCACTCGTGTCCACCCAAACTCCATCCGGCGAAATCCGCGTCCCGCAAACGATCCGTTCCACCCCCTGCGCCTGCGCCGCCTCGAACGCTGCCGCATAGGCCGGGTCAATATCGGCCGCCAGCGCAAACCGGTCGCAATCGGTGCGTTGCACCAGGTACAGCATGATCGCCCGGTGCCCCTGCGCTGCCATCTGTGCCAGCTCGCCCAGATGCTTGGTGCCGCGGGCGGTGACGCTGTCGGGGAACTCGGCCAGACCGGGCTGGCGGGACAGCGTCACGCTTTTGACCTCGATATAGGCATCTGGCAGGCCGGGGCCGCTCAGCAGGAAATCGATACGGCTGTTTTGCCCGTATTTCACCTCGGGCCGGACAGTGTCATAAGCGGCCAGCTCGGGGATCTCGCGCGCCGCAAGCGCCGCCCGCAAAGCCCGGTTCGGGACGGATGTATCGACCCCGGTGAAATGCCCGTTTTCGTGATCCACCAGCCGCCAGCCGAATTTCAGCTTTTTCTTCGGGTCGTCGTTGGGTTCCAGCCAGATCATCTGGCCCGGTTCGGCCAGCCCCATCATGGATCCCGGATTGGCGCAATGGGCGGTCACTTCGCGCCCGTCATCCAGCCTGCAATCGGCCAGAAAGCGTTTGTAGCGGCGGATCAGCCGGGCGGGGACAAGAGGGGTTTCAAATCGCATGTCTCACGGCCTATACCTGCCCCTGAGAACGATCAAGAGGGGACAGCGCCATGGCCAATCCAACCGCAGCGATGCTGGTGATCGGGGATGAAATCCTGTCGGGCCGCACCCGCGACGCGAATATGCATTTTCTGGCGCAGGAGCTGACCAAACACGGCATCGACCTGAAAGAGGTTCGCATTGTCAGCGATGACGCCCCTGCCATCGAAGCGGCCGTCAAAGCGCTGTCCGACGCTTATGACAATGTCTTCACCAGCGGCGGCATCGGCCCGACCCATGACGATATCACGGCCGATTGCATTGCTCGCGCTTTCGATACACCCATTGATGTGCGCGATGACGCGCGCGCGCTTTTACAGGCCCATTACGACAAATCCGGGCTGGAACTGAATGCCGCCCGCCTGCGCATGGCGCGTATTCCGGACGGGGCGACGCTGATCGAAAATCCGGTTTCGACGGCGCCCGGATTCACGCTTGCGAATGTGCATGTCATGGCAGGTGTGCCGTCGGTTTTTCAGGCGATGGTGGCGAGCGTTTTGCCAACATTGACGGGTGGCAGCCCTTTGCTGTCGCAAACTCTGCGTGTGGACCGCGGAGAAGGTGATATCGCCGCAACCCTGGCGGCTTTGGCCGAAGATTTCAGCGACCTGTCCATCGGGTGCTATCCGTTTCAGATCAACGGTGCCTTCGGGGCCAACGTGGTTGTGCGCGGCACCGACGGAGGCCGGATCGACGCGGCCACCACCCGACTGGCGAAAGAGCTTGCGCTTTGAGCGGCAGCTGGGCGGATATAGTCGACGGAACCTGGCCCGCCGCACGCTATCAGCGGCTTGGCCCGTTTCTGCTGCGTGAGGGGCAGGGCGGAGGGTCGCGCGTGTCAGCGGCAAGTGCATTGGGTCCCGCCAATGAGGGCGACATCGACGCCGCCGAGGCCGCGATGCTGGCCATGGGGCAAAAACGCATCTTCTGCCTGCGGCCCGGGGATGAAGCCCTGGATGCAATGCTGGCCCGGCGGGGGTACGACATTCTTGATCCGGTCAACATCTATGTCTGCCCTGTCTCTCGGCTGATCGATCAGCCGATCCCCCGGGTCATGGTGTTTTCGATCTGGGAACCGCTTGAAATCATGCGCGAAATCTGGGCCTCGGGCGGGATCGGGCCCGAGCGGATCGCGGTGATGGAACGCGCCAAAGGCCCCAAGACAGGATTTTTGCTGCGTCACAACGACAAACCCAGCGGCGTGGCATTCGTGGCGATGCATGTAGACACAGCGATGGTCCACGCGCTGGAAGTGTTGCCCGAACACCGTCGTCAGAGGTTGGGCCACTGGACCATGCGCGCGGCGGCATTCTGGGCGCGGGATCACGGTGCGCAGAACCTGAGCGTGATCTGCACCAAGGCCAATGAGGGCGCCAACGGTCTTTATCGCGCCCTCGGGATGGAGATCGCGGGCGAATACCATTACCGTCATCTTGTCTGAACCGAAGAGGCCGCCGTGACACAAAAAGATATGCCTACCGCGCTGAACCTGCCCATGGTCGATCCGCTGCCGCCGGAAACGCAGAAATACTTTGATATCTGTGTCGAAAAACTGGGCATGGTGCCGAATGTGCTGAAAGCCAACGCATTCGATATCGACAAGCTGAACGCCTTCACCGCGATGTATAATGACCTGATGCTGGCTGACAGCGGGTTGACCAAACTGGAACGCGAGATGATCGCGGTCGTCGTCTCGTCGATCAACAAATGCTTTTACTGTTTGGTCGCCCATGGGGCGGCGGTGCGTCAGCTTTCGGGCAATCCGCAACTGGGCGAAATGCTGGTGATGAACTATCGCGTCGCTCCGCTGGAGCCGCGTCAACGGGCGATGCTGGACTTTGCCGCAAAGATGACCACCGCCAGCGCCGAGATCGAAGAGCCCGACCGCCAGCGCCTGCGCGATGCAGGCTTTTCCGACCGCGACATCTGGGACATCGCCAATGTCGCCGGGTTTTTCAACATGTCAAACCGGGTGGCCAGTGCCACGGCAATGGTACCCAACCCTGAGTATCACGCGCAGTTTCGATGATCCGTTCGGCCGCCCTCATCACCACGCTGTTGGCGGGGCCGGTTCTGGCGCAGGACCTGACCCTGCCGGCCAGCGCCCGCCAGATCAGCGACCGAACATCGCCACTGGACAGCTATGACCTGCCGACGGGGCCTTATGCAAATGGCTCGGTTCCCGCAGAAACGCTCGAAGGGCGCGTGGAGCGCTATACGTGGCGGCTTCAGGCGGGGTCGAGCACGACATTGCAGCTGCTGGCACCGTTGCGGGACCAGATCGAGGCGCAGGGCTACAAGATCCTGTTCGAATGCGACGCGCGGGTTTGTGGTGGTTTCGACTTCCGCTTTGGCACCGAGGTCGTGCCAACCCCGGACATGTATGTCGCCATTCAGGATTACCGGTTTTTGTCGGCCACCAAGGGGCCGGTTGCCCTTAGTCTGCTGGTCAGCCGCAACCCCCCGGATGGCTATGTGCAGATGATCCGGGTCACACCCCAGGATGCGCCGGACCCGGACCCTGTGGTGATTGAGCAAGCCGTAAAAGGTTCGATCGGGGTGCTGGAGGCCTTGGCGGCAACGGGCCACGTGATCCTGGATGATCTGCATTTTCCTACGGGCGAGGTTGCCCTGGGCGAGGGACCGTTTGACTCGCTGACCTTGCTGGCCGGATATTTGACGGACAATCCGAATACACGCCTGGCCCTGGTGGGGCACACTGACGATACCGGCGCCCTACAGGCAAATATTGCGGTCAGCAAAAGCCGGGCCGAGGCGGTGCGAACCCGCCTGATTGATGCACATGGCGTGGCACCTGACCGGATCGAAGCGCAGGGTGTTGGCTATCTGTCTCCGCTCACATCGAACGCAACCCCGGAAGGGCGCGATTTGAACCGTCGGGTCGAAGCCGTATTGCTGGTCAACTGACCCACCACAGGTACAGCGGCAATCCGACGGTGATGTTGAACGGAAACGACACCCCCAGCGACAAGGTCAGATAGATCCCGGCCTCGGCCTTTGGAAGTGCGATCTTCATCGCGGCGGGAACCGCGATATACGAAGCCGAGGCTGACAGCACCATGAACAGGAACAAGCTACCCTGTGGCAAGCCGATCACGGCACCGACAGCCCAGGCCATAATTGCGCCGATCAGGGGCATCAAAACACCAAAGGCGAACAGGCCAACCGACAGCTTGTCTCGGTTGCTGATCAGGCTGCGCCCTGCCGACAGGCCCATATCCAGCAGGAACAGGCACAGAATTCCGGTGAAAGGCGTCACGATGAAGGGCGCGATCATCTGCATGCCTTCACCACCTGTGATGGCTCCAATCAGGAAGGCACCGGTCAGCAGCACGATTGATCCATTGGCCAGCAGATCGCGCCACAGCTTGTCATCCTTGACGCCATTGCTTCCGGTCTTGTGTGCCAACCACAGCGCCGACAGAATGGCCGGCACCTCCATCGCTGCCGCAACGGCCACCATGAATCCGTCATGGGTCAGCCCCACCAGATCCAGCAAACTGGTAGCTGTAACAAAGGTGACGATCGAGATCGAACCATAGTGCCCTGCCACCGCCGCCGCGTTCAGTGCATCCAGCCGTGTCATCACCCTGAGCAGGCCAAAGGCCACGAAGGGGATGGCAAAGGACAAGGCGACACCGCCCAGCAGTGTCAGAAACAGTTGCAGGTGAATGCCATGCGCGGCCAGACTGGCACCGCCTTTGAACCCGATGGCCAGCAGCAGGTAAAGCGACATGAATTTGGCCGCGCCCGCCGGAATGGACAGGTCACTGCGTACAAAGGCTGCCAGAAGCCCAAGAGCAAAAAACAGTATGGTGGGCACCAGCAGGTTGCTGGACAGTGTCTCGATCACTCCGGGCATAATTGACTCCTGATCCCTCGTTTTCGGGTTAGGTGCCTTGCAAAACTGATTTCTCCAAATACTATCTTTCTAAGTAATAAATAGTTTCAGGCTATGATATGCGCCCGACATTGCGGCAGTTGGAATACATCGTTACGGTCAGTCGCCTTGGACGATTCAGTTTGGCCGCCGAGGTGCTGAATGTCAGCCAGCCCAGCCTGTCGACGCAAATTGCGACTGTAGAACAAGAGCTTGGCGTACGGATCTTTGAGCGTAACCGTGGTGGTATCCAGGTGACGGCGAAGGGAGAAGAATTCATCTTGCGCGCGCAGAAGATCCTGGCAGAGGTCAAGGACCTGCGCCACGCCATGTCAAACGATATGCCCGTCGGAGGACGATTGCGACTGGGGGTTTTGCCTTCGATCGGGCCTTATCTGCTGCCGCAAGCCATCAAACAGGTGCACCGGATTCGCCCCGGATTGCGCATTGTGGTGCGCGAGGAAAACACACTGGATCTGGAACAGGGTCTGAAATCCGGTCGATTTGATCTGATATTGTCCACGCCCGAAGACCATCCGAATACCGTGCAACATCGATTGT
>NZ_JBXWSM010000042.1:0-38071 GCF_059613405.1 Ruegeria sp. BHSA118 | reverse complement strand
TGGCGGCGGGTTGCCACCCGATATGACAGATGCCCGAAGGTCTTCCTATCAGCAATCGCACTCGCGGCTACCATCTTGTTTTGGGTGTAAATCAATGAGTCTGGAGCCTAGCATGAAATCCTCAGAAAACGCGTCACTCGATTGTTCGGGGCCGGTCATCGATACTGTCGTTCTCGTCCTGTTCGCCACCTTTGTACATCAGGAAACATCCTTAGAGATCAAAAACTGGGGCTGCTGGCCCCAGTAGAGAAATCCCGAATTGTGCGAATATTTTCTTGCCGGTGTTATTTCTGCTAGCGAACCCCTGTTCCGATTGCAGTGATTAACGGATTTTTCAGCCACGGGCTATTTTGAAGAACACGCTTTGCACATTAAGTCGAAACTTTGGGTCCGAGATGTGCAAAACACACTTACACAGTCAATAACTCTATCATTTTAAAGGGAAAATTTACAGCGTAAGCTTTCGGGATCATAGTCGAGGGAGGGCTCTATGAATCGCAAGACAACACGTAAGCCCAAGGAACAAGTACGACTTTTGCGTTGGGATCAAGTCGTCGACAAACTACACGCGTTGGGTATGGACGACGTTAATAAGACTTGGATCGACAACAAGACTAACCGTGGCGAACTGCCGTTCGTAAAGGTTGGTAAGTATAGGAGATATCGAGAAGATTTGTTGGACAAAGAAATTGAAAAGTGGGTTCGAGATGCGAAGTGGTGACAAGGAACAATCTACGATATGCATGTGGTGTTACCGTGTATCGTAGGTTCCTTAATTGTTTTAAAACAGTAACTTAAGCGTACTTTTCTGTAATATTTCTTTTCCGGCCCCAGTTTTGCCCCAGAATGTTAGGCGAAATTGCGCGAGTCTTCAGCCAGATTCGAAATTGGTATTCCGTCAAGTATTTGATTTTATTGGAAAATAATGGCTGGGGTGGTAGGATTCGAACCTACGATACACGGTACCAAAAACCGCTGCCTTACCACTTGGCTACACCCCAACGGTGAGCGGCTATCTACGATTGTTGTTGGCGGGGATCAAGAGCGTTTTGTCAAAAAATTCAGGTTGAACGGATTTTTTTCAGGGCGGTCATTTGGTGTCGATCAACACGGCTCCGGTCCGGTTTCCATCCTGCACCATTGCATGAGCAGACGCGCATTCCTCAAGTGCAAAGACCTTTTGAACAGGGCATGTCAAAGCGCCATCCGCCAAGGCCTTGTGAAGGGTCTTCACGGCATTGGCGCGAAGAACCGGTGGAAGAAGATAAATCAGAATGGTCTCAAGCGTCATGGCTTTGAACATCATCGGCCCGAACGGAAACACGGGGGTCATGTCTTGGGCAGAGCCATAGGCGTTGATGCGGCCATTCTCGGCGATGACCGCAGCGTTTGTTTGAATATTCCGGCCGAATTCGACGTCGATAATTCGGCCGATTGTCTTTCCTCCATTTGCATCGAGAATTTCTGAGGAAAGATCCTTGTTGGCGTAATCAATCACGATATCTGCGCCGGCTTCCCTGACCCGGTCAAAGTTGCGAGGGCTGGCGGTCGCGATCACGCGCGCGCCGGCCCATTTGGCAAGCTGAACGGCCAGAAAGCCGACGGTGCCCGCGCCACCGTGTATCAAGATCGTATGCCCATCGGGGCGGCCGCCTGAAAACACCGCATGGCAGGCGGTGAGGCCGGGGATGCCCAGAATCGCGCCGGTCTGCAACGATACCGCATCCGGCAGAGCCACGGCCTGCGCATCGGGAAGGGTAATGTGGCTGGCGGCGGTGCCGAAAGGGCGTTGCCATTGCCCGTTCCAGATCCACACGCGCTGCCCGATCCGAGATGCGGATACTCCGTCGCCAACGGCCGAAATCACACCGGCGCCGTCACTGTGCGGGATGATCAGGGGGAACAGCGGCTCTGTCACGCCCGGTCTGGTCCCGGCGCGGGCTTTGACGTCGGAGGGGTTCACTCCGGAAAAGGACAGCTCTACCGTGACCTCGCCCGGACCCGGCGGGACCGGAGGGAGGTCCTGTATCCGCAGGACATCGGCCGGGTCTCCGAAGGTGGAATATGTAACTGCGCGCATGATCGCCTCCGTTTTGGTTGAGTTTCACAGCATACCGGCGGGAAACTCAAACACCTTGTCGCGTGTCCGCAACGCGGGGGAAGCTCGGCCCTGTGGTTATTCGCGAATTTCGGACGGGTCGACACCCCAAAGGTTCGCCTTCAAGGTCCAACCCCGATACCCGCCGGCGGTGATCCGGCACCAGTCCAGCGAACAGGTTCCCAGTCGGGCCACGACCCCGGATTCGAAATGCGCATTCACTGGCGCGTTCGGATCGGGTCGGGCATAGACAGGCAGCATTTCGGATTCAACCAGCACTGTCCGAACACCCGACAGCAGGGCATAGTGAACCCAGCCTCCGGCGCCGTCGCGGTCCTGAACCCTTCGCCAGTTGCCGTATTCAGCAGTGACCTGAAGCGGCATTCCGCGCCGTTTGAACACCCAGTCGATTCGATGTGTCAAAGAAGGTCCGCGTCGCACGTTGCCTTCTGCTGCTTTCATCGAGACATAACGGGGCAGGGGCAGGTTGGTAACGGATCCACGTTTCACGTCGGCATGCGCGGCCCATGCGCCGAACATGATCAGAAATACGGATAGTGCCGCCAGACAGCGGCGATTTACCGGTCGAATACCACTCACTGACTGCCTGCTCTTATGCCTGTTGATCCGGTTTCGAAAAAAGGTCGACTCAATGCCAAAGGGGTTCTTGTGCCCCGCCTTATCCTGCGTCACGATGCCATGGCGCGCGTCCGTTTGCAAAGCAGTGGGAGGGCCGAAGTGCCAAGAGAACGTTTGAGTGTTGTCGTTACGCGACGGTTGCCCGAAGCGGTCGAAACACGGTTGAGCGAGTTGTTTGATGTGCGCTTGCGCGACGATGACACTCCGATGACGCGCGAGGAACTGGTGGCCGCCGTACAGGAAGCTGATGTCCTGGTGCCTACGGTAACCGATGCGATTGATGGCGGTCTGCTGGGCCAGGCGGGCGAAAGGCTGAAGCTCATCGCCAATTACGGTGCCGGTGTCGACAATATTGACGTGTCCACCGCACGCCAGCGTGGAATTCTGGTGTCGAACACGCCGGGGGTCCTGACCGATGACACCGCCGACATGACCATGGCCCTGATTCTGGCCGTCACCAGACGCATTCCCGAAGGTCTGAGCGTGATGCAGCAGGGAGATTGGTCCGGCTGGGCGCCCACCGCTTTTCTGGGAGGCCGTATCGGTGGTCGTCGTCTGGGCATTCTGGGCATGGGCCGGATCGGGCAGGCGGTGGCGCGGCGTGCGAAAGCGTTTGGAATGCAGGTCCATTATCACAACCGCCGCAGGTTGCGCACCGAGACCGAGCAGGAGCTGGAGGCAACCTATTGGGAAAGCCTGGATCAGATGGTCGCGCGGATGGATGTGATCTCGGTCAATTGCCCCTCAACGCCGTCGACCTTCCATCTGATGAACGCACGTCGTCTGAAACTGATGAAACCCTCGGCAGTGATCGTCAACACGTCACGTGGTGAAGTTGTGGACGAAAACGCCCTGACCCGGATGATCCGCGCAGGTGAAATTGCGGGGGCGGGGCTGGATGTCTACGAACAGGGCACTGACGTGAACCCGCGCCTGCGGCAGCTGCCCAATGTGGTTCTGTTGCCTCATATGGGATCAGCCACGCTCGAGGGTCGGGTGGAGATGGGCGAGAAGGTCATCATCAACATCAAGACCTTCGAAGACGGCCACCGCCCGCCGGACCAGGTTGTGCCGGCGATGCTCTAGCGCTCTGGAAAGGAGCAGGAATGGACGTCTATGAAGGAGGGTGCCGTTGTGGAAATCTGCGCATCAGAGCTTCGGGTCGTCCACTGCGGGTCGGAATCTGTCACTGTCTGGACTGCCGCAAGCATCATGGCGCGGTGTTCTATGCGGCGGCCGTTTTCCCGGACGACAGAATAGAGGTTTCCGGCGAAACGCGTGGTTATGCTGACAGGTATTTTTGCCCTGGCTGCGGCTCTCCGGTCTTTGCGCGTAGCGGAACCGAAGTGGAGGTGCATCTTGGATGTCTTGATGTGCCAGATCAGTTGACGCCAACATATGAAAGCTGGGTCTCCCGGCGTGAAGCGTGGTTGCCCGAGTTCTGCGGTATGACCCGTTATGATCGGGATCGATTGGCAGACGACGCAAAGGCTTAACGCGTGCTGCGGACGTCTGCTGTGTGTTGATGGCGTGCAGCTTGGACTTGCTCAGAGCGTGCTCGGCGCGCAGTTTTGAAAATCAGGGATGTATCGGAGGATTTGATCAGATGAGACGTGTTTCAGTTCTACTATTTTCTGCATTTTGTTTTGCTGCTCCGGGGGTCGCTCAGGAAGCGGCCGATGCCGTTGCACCCGAAACGGTCACGGAAGGGCAGGTACAGGCCATGACCGACGAGGTCATCGCGGCGCTCGAGGCCAAACTGGATGGCGTTCCGGTCACGTCCCAGAACTGGATGGTTGCCGCGGCCAACCCGCTGGCGGTGGAGGCCGGCGCCAGAGTATTGCGCGCAGGTGGGTCTGCCGCAGACGCCATGGTTGCGGTGCAGGTCGTGCTGGGCCTGGTCGAACCGCAATCTTCGGGCTTGGGCGGCGGTGCGTTTCTGGTCTGGTACGATGCAGCGACCGGTCAGATGACAACTCTGGACGGGCGTGAAACGGCGCCGCTGGCGGCCACACCGACCCTGTTTCAGGACGAAAACGGTGAGCCGCTGAAATTCTTCGATGCGGTTGTCGGTGGGCTGTCCGTGGGGACGCCGGGCACACCTGCCTTGCTGCAAGAGGCGCATCGTCGCTGGGGGCGTTCATCATGGCCCGGATTGTTTGCCGATGGAATCCGGTTGGCGGATGAAGGGTTCCTGGTGTCCCCACGTCTGGCTAGCCTGGTCGAAAAAGATGCCGAGCGTTTGTCGCGCTTTCCGGAAACGGCCGCGTATTTTCTGCCGGGGGGCGCACCGCTGCAACAGGGGCAGCGCCTGATGAACCCCGCTTACGCCGAAACACTGCGTGTGCTCGCCCGCGATGGGGCGGCTGGATTCTACGGCGGTGAGATTGCAGCGGATATCGTGCGCACGGTTCGCAACGCGCCGGGCAATCCCGGTGTTCTGTCCGGTGCGGATCTTGCGCTGTATCAGGTGATCGAGCGCGAGCCGGTTTGCGCGGAATACCGCGCCTATGAAGTCTGCGGCATGGGCCCGCCGTCGTCGGGTGCGCTGACCGTGGGGCAAATTCTGGGAATGCTGAACAGCCATGATCTGGCGGCCATGGGGCCGGAAAGCGCCGAGGCCTGGCGGTTGATCGGAGACGCTTCGCGCCTCGCCTTTGCGGACCGCGGCCGGTACATGGCCGACAGCGATTTCGTGCCCATGCCGACCAAGGGGCTGGTTGACCCGGCCTACCTGTCGCAACGTGCGGAATTGCTGAACACCGAAGGCGCGCTGGCAGATGTCGAACCCGGTCAGCCGGAATTCGACCACGCGCTGAACTGGGCGGATGATGTGTCGCTTGAGCTGCCTTCGACCTCGCATATCTCGATCGTGGACGGCTATGGCAACGTGCTGTCGATGACCACGACCATCGAAAACGGCTTTGGCTCACGCCTGATGACGAACGGGTTCCTTTTGAACAACGAACTGACGGATTTTTCGTTCAAGACCCACAGCGATGGGGTGCCGATCGCCAACCGGCTGGAGCCTGGAAAACGCCCGCGTTCGTCCATGAGCCCGACAATCGTGATGCAGGATGGCGCGCCGGTTCTGGCGATTGGCTCGCCGGGCGGCAGTCGGATCATCGGCTATGTGGCCAAGTCGATCATCGCATGGGCCGACTGGGGTATGGATGTGCAACAAGCCGTATCGCTGCCGCATCTCGTCAATCGTTTCGGGATATATGATGTCGAGGCCGGGACCTCTGCCGAAGGCTTTTCCGACGGGCTGACCCAGTTTGGGTTCGAGGTAAATCCGCGTGACCTGACATCTGGTCTTCACGCCATCGAAATCGGCGACGGGCTGAGCGGTGGCGCTGACCCCCGTCGCGAAGGGATTGCGCTGGGCGAATAGGGCCTCGGTATTTGTGGGGATTGCCCACATTTGGTGGGCCCTTTAGTCATGAACTGAAGGGCCCGCGACGTGCCGGGACAGGGGAGGATGACGATGGTGCAGGCGACCGCTTTGCCTCGGAATGAAACAGGTATCGAAACCGTCATAGGCGTTCTGAAACAACGTTTTGGCGACAGGCTGCAAACGGGTGCCGCGATCCGTGAACAGCACGGGCACACTACGACCTGGATCGAAAACCAGAGCCCGGATGCTGTGGTTTTCCCGCATACAACGCAGGACGTGTCGGAAATTGTCAAAACCTGTGGCGCGCACCGGGTGCCGGTGATTCCCTTTGGCACAGGAACGTCGCTGGAAGGGCATGTGAATGCGCCAGCGGGGGGGATCTCGGTCGATCTGATGCAGATGGACAAGGTGCTGGCCGTCCACGCCGAAGATCTGGATTGTGTGGTGCAGCCCGGCGTCACGCGCGAGGCGCTGAACACCCATTTGCGGGATCAGGGTTTGTTCTTTCCGATTGACCCGGGGGCGAACGCCTCGCTGGGCGGTATGGCCGCGACCCGCGCGTCGGGCACCAATGCGGTGCGATACGGTACGATGCGGGACAACGTTCTCAGCCTCGAGGCGGTCATGCCGGACGGCCAGATCATCCGTACCGGTCACAGGGCCAAGAAGTCTTCGGCCGGGTATGATCTGGCACGCCTTCTGATCGGGGCAGAAGGCACGCTGGGTATCATCACCGAGCTGACTCTGCGCTTGCAGGGCATCCCCGAAGCGATCAGCTCGGCCAGGTGTTCCTTTCCTTCGGTCGATGCAGCGTGCCGCGCGGTTATGATGACCATTCAGTATGGCATTCCGGTCGCCCGAATAGAGTTGCTGGATGAAATGTCCGTTCAGGCGGCAAATGCCTATTCCGGGCTGAGCCTGCCGGAAACGCCATTGCTGCTGCTGGAATTCCATGGCTCTGAAACCGGTGCGGCGGAACAGGCCGAGACCTTTGGTCAGATCGTCCAGGAATTCGGCGGTACTGACTTTGCTGCGACCTCGACCACGGAAGAGCGGAACAAGCTTTGGCAGGCGCGCCATGATATGTATTGGGCGTGTCTGCAACTGCGCCCCGGCGCGCGTGGTATTTCAACGGATGTCTGCGTGCCGATCTCGCGCCTGGCGGAATGTGTGACCAGCACTCAGCAGAAGGCAGCCGATCTTGGTTTGCTCGCGCCAATGGTGGGGCATGTGGGGGATGGGAACTTTCACTCGCTTCTTTTGATCGACATGCAGAACACCGAAGAAGTCGCCAAGGCCGAAGAGTTTGTCGGGTGGTTGAACGACCTGGCAATTTCAATGGAGGGCACCTGTACAGGTGAACACGGAATCGGTCAGGGCAAGCGGCCATACCTTATAAAGGAACTGGGCGCCGCCACGCAGTATATGGCCGCAATCAAGGCTGCTTTGGACCCCGAGAACATCATGAATCCCGGTAAGGTATTATCCGGCCAACCCTAGCGGTTTTCGCGTTCTGGCCCGTATTGCGCCTTCAAATCGTCCACATGTTCTGGTCTCACCGACTCGGTTAGGAACAGGTGGCTGACATGAGCGTAAAATATCTGGCAGGGTTTGCAGCGATCTGCGGGGTCGCCATTGTTGGGCTGGACTATTATCAGCAGGCCAAGGCATCCGAGAGCGGGATGGGCTTCAAGGGTTATGTTGCCTCGGTATCCGCGCGTGTCGGGATTTCGGAAAGTCGGCTTGAAGCAGATGCCCAACCTTCACAGTCCGAGGAACCTGCGGCCAAGACACCGTCAGAGGAAGTTCGGAAACTTGTCTGCACCACGATCGGGACAAGCAAGCGCTGTCGCTCCAGCGGTTGAGATCAGGGATTTCATGTCAGATCTGCGACCCGCATTCGATGATCGGGTCGTTTTTTTCATATCACTGGTCGGATGAATGTCGCGCGACCCCCCTCAAGTGCGCCATATGGTGTCAACTGATTTCAAGGGGAGACGCCCGGTTATGAAAACCCAAGTCAAAGCACTGGTCGTTGGCGGCGGCGCCGTTGGGACCTCGATTGCCTATCATCTGGCCAAAGCAGGTTGGGATGATGTGATGTTGATCGAACGGGACGAGCTGACGTCCGGGTCCACCTGGCACGCGGCTGGTCTGCTGCCATTGTTCAACATGTCCTATGCGACAACTCACATCCACAAGTACTCGGTCGACTTCTACAAGACGCTGGAAGAAGAAACCGGGCTGAACGCGGGCTTTGCCGTCGTCGGCAACCTGCGCATGGCACAGACGCAGGAGCGTATGGACGAGTACATGCTCTACGCCTCCACCGCCGAAACCTGCGATGTTGCCTATGAGTGGCTGACCCCCGAGCAGATCAAGGAACGCTGGCCGCTGATCGAGACATCGGACCTGAAGGGCGCAATCTACCATACCGAAGACGGGTACATTAACCCCGCTGATGTGACACAGGCGATGGCCAAGGGGGCCCGTCAGCGTGGCGTCGAGATCGTGCGCAAGATGCAGGCGGATGCCTTCCACTGGAACGGCACCCATTGGGAAGTTACCTGCACCAAGATGGTGGAAAAAGGCGGCAACCTTGTCGAAAGCGACGAAAAGGTTGTAATCACTGCCGAACATGTTGTCACTGCATCGGGCAACCACGCACAGCGCACCGCCAAGATGCTGGGCATCAAGATGCCGGCAATCCCCGTCGAACACACCTTCATCGTCATGGACAAAGACCCTGAACTGGTCAAATGGCGCGAAGCAGGCAACCCCGAACACCCCGTCGTGCGCGACGCCGACAACGAATCCTACGCCCGTGAAGAACGCGGCGGCTGGATTCTGGGTATCTATGAACATGGCGCCCCCGCCCGGTTTGAACACGGTGTGCCGGACAGCTTCCGCGCGGATCTGTTCCCGCTGGATCTGGATCGGATCGCGGATCAGTACATGGCCATGGCCGAGCGCGTGCCGTCCTGTGCTGAATCCGGCCTGAAAGACGATTTCAACGGCCCGATCTGCTATACGCCTGACGGCAACCCGCTGGTCGGCCCTGCGCCGGGCCTGCGCAACATGTGGCTGGCCGAAGGTTTCAGCTTTGGCATCACCGCGGCAGGCGGCACCGGCTACTATCTGGCGCAGATGATGGTCGATGGCGAAGCCGAGATCGACATGGCCTCGCTGGACCCCAAACGCTATTCCAGCAACTGGATGACCACCGAGTTCGCGGCCCGCAAGAACGAAGAGTGCTATGAGCACGTCTATATCCTGCACCACCCCGATGAAGAGCGTGAGGCCTGCCGTCCGCTGCGCACCGTTCCGGCCTACGACCGTCAGAAAGCGCGCGGCGCGCAGTTCGGCTGGGTCAACGGCTGGGAACGTCCGAACTATTTCGGCCCGCTGGACGCGCCGGACAACTTTGACAAGCAAAGCCGCAGTTTCCGTCGTGGCGGCTGGTGGCAATATGCCGTCGAAGAGGCGAAAGCGATCCGCGAAGGCGTTGGCCTGATCGACGCGTCGGCCTTCACCAAACATGTTGTCAAAGGCCCCGGTGCGACCCAGTTCCTGGATTGGTTCACCTGCAACAAGCTGCCCAAGGTCGGTCGTATCAACCTGACCTACGCGCTGACCTCGCACGGCACCACCCGCACCGAATACACCATCGTCCGCAATGGCGAGAACAACTACTATATCGTCTCTGCCGGAGCCTGGACCGAGTACGACGCCGACTACCTGCGCAAGGCGGCCGAGGACAAGATGGAGGAGTTCGGTTACATCGAGATCCAGGACGTGACCACCCAGTGGGGCGTCTTCGCCATCGCCGGCCCCAAGTCGCGCGACGTTCTGAAAGAGGTCATCAAGGACGCCGATCCGGAAACCGCCCTGTCCAACAAGCGCTTCCCGTGGCTGTCGGCGCGCCAGATCGAACTGGGCATGTGCCCGGTCAACGCGATCCGTGTGGCCTATACCGGTGAGCTGGGTTGGGAACTGCACCACCCGATTGAGATGCAGAACTACCTGTTCGACCTGCTGGAAAAAGCCGGTGAAAAGCACGGTATGAAGCTGGTCGGTGCGCGTGCCCAGAACTGGCTGCGTCAGGAGAAATCCTATCGCGCCTTTGGCACCGAACTGGGCCGTGACGCGACCCCGCTGGAGGCCGATCTGCCGCGCTTTGTCGACTTGTCGAAAGACTTCTACGGCAAGGCCAAGCTGGAAGAGACCGGCGTGCGCGTGAAGTGCTGCACCTTGCTGATCGACGGTCCGGCCGATGCTGACCCGTGGGGCCGCGAGGCGCTGTATACGCCGGAAGGCGAGCGCGTGGGTCGTCTGACCTCGGGCGGCTATTCGGTCGCGTTCGAGAAGTCCATCGGCATGGGCTATGTGAAGCCTGAACTGGCGGTCGAAGGCACAAAGCTGAAGGTCAAGATGCAGGACAAGCTGTGGGATGCGGTCGTGACCTGCGACAGCCCCTACGACCCGAAAA
Organism: Ruegeria sp. BHSA118; assembly: GCF_059613405.1. Taxonomy (NCBI): domain Bacteria; kingdom Pseudomonadati; phylum Pseudomonadota; class Alphaproteobacteria; order Rhodobacterales; family Roseobacteraceae; genus Ruegeria; species Ruegeria sp. BHSA118. The sequence goes on along the minus strand of NZ_JBXWSM010000042.1, from coordinate 27,448 downwards.
ACGAAACCATCCGCAAGGACGGTTGATCGAAGAAAGGCCCCGGAAACCTTCGGGGCCTTTTCTTTTTGTCATCCAGACAGTTCGTCAAAGCATTCCAGCGCCTTGGCCGCGTACATCATGGCTGGGCCACCGCCCATCTGGATCGCCATAGCCAACACGTCGGACACTTCTTCCCGTGTCGCACCGGCCTTGATCAAAGCTTCGGTGTGCAGGGTGATGCAGGGTTCGCATCGCAGGGTGACCGACATGCCCAACGCAATGAATTCCTTGGTCTTGTAGTCGAGCGTCCCGCCCTCTTTGACGGCTTTGCCAAGCGCTCCGAATGCGCGTGTCGTATCGGGTATGGATCCGTTCAGGTTTAGCAAACTCTTTCGTGTTGCCGAGAGTTTTTCTTGCCATGCCATTGCTGAGTGCCCTTCTTCATATCTAGCAACTGGAATATGAATTGGGATGCGGTTGTTTGACTTTGATCTCGATCAGACGTCAGGGCGTTCGGCAACGAATGCAAGATTGTTTGCAGGCATTTCGACCGGTGCCAGCGTGTGCAGGCCGACGTTTTCGAAAAGGTCCAGAATGTCCTCGTCGTTTTTGTAGCCGATTTCCGGATCTTGCTGAATCAAAGCCTTATGAAAGCGGACATCCCCGTCACTGATGAGTTTGCCCGAACGTTTGAACGGGCCGTACAAGATGAACCGCCCCTTTGGTGACAGGGATTGGGCGACTTCTGAAACGAGGGTTCTGGTTTCCTGCCAACTGATCAAGTGAATCAAGTTGATCAGAACGATCAGATCCCGGCCGAAAAACCGCCGGTGCCAGCCTGATATCGTTGAATCCAGTTCTGCGACAGGCGTGACATTTGGCAGGTTGCGGGTATAGGCGTCGATACTCACGCGCCGCTCAGGGTCAACTTCCGAAGGCTGCCAGGTCAGCCCTGGCAGCACTTCGGCGAAGGCCCTGACATGCTGACCGGTTCCACTTGCGATTTCCAATGCGTGGCCCTGGGACGGGGCCCATTCTTGCAACACAGCACACAGGGCGTCCGTGTTCCGGGATGCTGCCGGGGCCACCAGCTTACCATCTTCAGACGCATTGGCGACGCTTGCAGAAGAGGGGAGGCTGCGTTTGATCATCGTTTAAGCCTGTCAGGGGTCAACATGCCTACTGTGTCAGGTTCCAGCTCGGGTGTGTTTCCGACAACAAGATCGCACAAAAGTTGCGAGGCCGCCGGTGAGGTTTGAAAGCCATACCCGCCCTGGCCGCCGCACCAGACAAACGAAGGGTCCAGCGGGTCGCGCCCAAGCACCAAGGTCCCGTCCGGGGCAAAACTGCGCAATCCTGCCCAATTCGTTTCAACTCTTGTGACAGGCTCGGTCATCAGCTCCTCATACCGTGCCAGACCCTCTGCCAGCACCATATCATCGGCATAGGCATCCTGTGGCGCAACCGGATCGGCTTCGGATGGTGAGACCAGCAGCTTGCCCGCATCCGGTTTGGCGTACCATGTTTCGCCGGCGCCCAGCATCATCGGCCAGACAGATACGTCATGCCCTCCGGGGGCGGGTAGGCGGGCCATCGACCGGCGGCGAGGTGTGATACCGATACCGGGCAGCCCTGCAAACTGTGCAACCTCATCTACCCAGGCCCCGGCTGCGTTGATCAGAGTGCGGGCTTCAAAGATCTCACCGGCCTCAACCGCCCAGTGTTTTTCTTTTCGAATGGCGGTGACTCTGCTTTTCGTCGAAACCGTTCCCCCGTTTTGCCGGATGGTCCGGGCGAAATCCTGCAACAGGCGATCCGTATCGATATCAAACGCCGCTTCGCTGATGGCTGCAAACCCGACCTTGTCCGGGTTCAGGATCGGAACGCGCGACATGGCCTGATCCATCGGTATTTTCACCATGTTCAGATCGGCGCAATCGGCTTCAAACATGTCGGGCTGGTCAATTGCTCCGACCAGCATCAATCCGCGCGGGGTCAGGTAACCGCCATTCTGCGTGTGAAGAAAGGCAGCCCCCGCTTTGTTCAGGGCGACGACCGAAGGCGGTCCATAACTTTCTTCGAACAAGGCCGCTGACCGGCCCGACGCGTGATAGCCCAGGGCGTCTTCCGCTTCCAGAACCATCACGGTTCCGTGTTGCGACAGGCGCGCACCGGCGCTCAGCCCGGCGATGCCGCCTCCGATTATCAGGAAATCAATCATGACTTGCGATCCATCCTGTACAGAGACGCAACAGGTTTCTTGAGTTTCATGCTGGCGCCAAAGCTCCTCGTTCGCCACGCGTTTGGGTTCCCGGACTATAAGCAGCCTTGAAATTGTGCTTCAACCCGGTCAAAGAAGTATCAAATTATACAGGAGGGTAAGGTGACCGCAGCAGACCTTCATCCAATGGCCACGGGGCATATTCCCAGATACGTTGTCGCAGCTGACGGAAGCGATTACCTTTTCTCCGCCATGGTCGTTTTCTTTGTCGTTCTGGTGGTGCTGATCGGTGTCGGATACCTGACGCTGCATTCGGTTCCCGAAAAAATGGCCCACGAAAACAATCACCCGCAATTTCAGTTGGTGGGTATTCTGGCGCTGCTGGCGTTGTTTACACATAACGGGCTTTTCTGGATTGCCGCGATATTGGTGGCAGGGTTTCAGTTTCCGGATTTCGCCACCCCGCTTCGAAACATTGCCGATGCCATTCGTTCTCTGGGTCGGTCACCTGTTCCGGAACCGGTGCCTGAAACAACGGTGCCGGCATCGCCAGAATCCGAACCCAGCGACGCGCAGGAGCAAGCCACATGATCGAGACCATGCTCTGTGCCCTGATAACGGTGCTGCCCGACTATCTGTTCCGCCGTTTTGTACAGGGCAAGCGGATCGGTCACGAGATTACCTTGTTCACCATGTGGTACGAACTGCGTTGGGGTTTGACCACCTGTGCCATTCTGGCGCTGACCGTCATCACCACGCTGTTTTACTTCCATCCGGCCAGCAAAACCGCGGCATCCTATTTCCGGACGGTGACCATTCTGCCGCAATTGGGCGGCCGTGTTTCCGAGGTTTTCGTCAAGAACAACGAACTGGTAACTGCGGGTCAACCGATTTTCCGGATCGAGGATTTCAGCCAGACTGCCCAGGTTCAGGCGGCAAATGCGCAGATTGCACAGGTGCAGGCCTCGCTTAAGGTTGCGCAAACCGATTTGGCCGAGGCGGAAGCTGGAATTGCAGGTGCCAAGGCAGCCCTTGCGCAGTCTCTGGAGGATCTTGAGCGCAACACGACCTTGCGCGACGAAGGTTCAAGCGCCGTAAGGCTGGCCGAGATTGAGAGGCTGGAAAACCTTGTCGCCGAGCGAGAGGCCCAGGTTCTTGCAGCGGAATCCAAACGTGCTGCGGTTGAGCAGCAGATCGAAGAACTGATCCCCGCGCAACTGGCCAGTGCCATTGCGCAACTGGATGCTGCACAGACCGAGTTGGACAAGACGGTGATCACCGCGGGCGTCACAGGGCGGGTCGAACAGTTCGGCCTTCAGGTCGGTGACTACGTAAGCCCGTTGCTGCGCCCCGCGGGCATTCTTGTGCCATCGCACACAGGGCATGATCGTTTTCAGGCCGCTTTCAACCAGCTGTCTGCCCAGGTGATCAAGCCGGGCATGATTGGTGAACTGGGTTGCATGACCAAGCCATTCACCGTGATCCCCACAGTGGTGGTCGAGGTGCAGGATGTCATCCCGTCCGGCCAGATCCGCCCATCGGACGAATTGCGGGACGTGCAGACCAACAACAATCCGGGCTCGATTCTGGTTTATTTGGAGCCGCTGTACAAAGGTATGGCCGATGACATTCCGCCAGGCAGCAATTGTCTGGCCAATGTCTACACAGACAACCACGAGCGGTTGGAGCACGAGGATCTGGGCTTTTGGGAGGCGGCCTTTCTGCACGTGGTCGACACGATCGGCGTGGTGCATGCCGCGGGTCTGCGCCTGCGTTTGATCCTGATGCCGGTGAACACTCTGGTTTTGACCGGGCATTGATCTGATCTTGGCAATCCGAACGCGAAGGGCCCGGCAAGTTTCGCCGGGCCCTTTGGTTTTTACAGCGCTGCTTTGAACAGCTGCGTCAGGTTGTCTTTCGTCAGCTCAATCGGGTTGCCGCCGCATGAAGGATCGATGATCGCCCCTTCGACAAGCTCTGGGATTGAGGCTTCGGTCACACCCAAGTCGGACAATGTGCGGGGGATGCCAAGGCTGTCGTTGAAATTCTGCACGAAGGTGCGGAAACCATCGAAGCCGCCGTCGATGCCCAGATATGCCGCAGCTTGCTGAAACCGGTCTGCAATGGCCGGGGCGTTGAAGTCCAGCACAGCGGGCATGCAGACCGCGTTCGTGGTGCCGTGATGGGTATTGAATACCGCACCAATTGGGTGGCTCATCGCGTGGATCGCGCCAAGGCCCTTCTGGAAAGCCGTTGCGCCCATGGCAGCGGCGCTCATCATCTGGGCGCGGGCCTCGATATCGGCGCCGTCTGCATAAGCACGTGGCAAATACTCCTTCACCAGTCGCATACCCTCCAGCGCGATGCCCTGGCTCATCGGGTGATAATGCGGGCTCGAGAAGGCTTCGACGCAATGCGCGAAGGCGTCCAGCCCTGTTCCTGCCGTGATGAACTTGGGCATCCCGACGGTCAGCTCCGGGTCGCAGATCACCACCGTTGGCAGAACCTTGGGATGAAAGATGATCTTCTTGGCATGGGTCTCGGAATTGGTGATGACGCTCGCGCGGCCCACTTCCGATCCTGTCCCTGCGGTGGTCGGAACGGCAATGATTGGCGCGATAACGTCGGCATCGGCTCGTGTCCACCAGTCGCCGATATCCTCGAAATCCCAAACGGGGCGCGTTTGACCGGCCATGAAGGCGACCATCTTGCCCAGATCCAGCCCAGAGCCGCCGCCAAAGGCGATCACCCCGTCATGGCCACCTGCGTTATAGGCCGCAACTCCGGCTTCAAGGTTCTTCTCGTTCGGGTTGGGGTCCACATCGCTGAACAGGCCGCGGCCAAGACCGGCCGCCTCCATGATATCCAGTGTCGCGCTGGTGATGGGCAGATCGGCCAGCCCCTTGTCCGTGACCAGCAATGGTCTCTTCATTCCGGCGGCGGCGCAGGCTTCGGGCAACTCCCTGATGCGCCCGGCTCCGAATTTGATGGCGGTCGGATAGGACCAGTTTCCAACAAGTGTCATGTCAGGTTTCCTTTGCAAAATAAGGCCTGCTTCGGCGAGGGGGTGGGTCCGAAGCAGGCCGTCGTCCTTAGCCCGTTACCTTTTTGAGGTGGTAGGATTTGGGACGTGTCAGGTTGTGATATCCGATGACGGACAGACCGCCGCCGCGCCCGGTATTCTTGCAGCCCGTCCAGCACAGGCCGGGGTCCAGATAATCGGCGCGGTTCATGAACACGGTCCCTGTTTCGATCCGGTCACCTACCCGCGCCGCACGATCCACATCAGCGGTCCACAGGCTGGCAGTCAGGCCAAACTCACTGTCATTCATCAATGCGATGGCCTCTTCGTCCGAGGACACTTTCATGATGCCCACCACGGGCCCAAAGCTTTCGTCCCGCATCACGCGCATGTCATGGGTGACATTGGTCAGGATTTGCGGTGTCACGTACGCGCCACCATCGTCTTCAGCGAAGGTGTCGATATGCGTGACCGCACCGGCTGCAACGGCCTCGGCGATCTGGGCTCGTACCTCATCGGCAAACCGGACATTGGCCATCGGGCCAATCGTTGTCTCGGCATCCAGCGGGTTGCCCAGCTTGTAACCCTTCACGATCTCCACCGCCTTGGCGACAAAGTCATCATAGAGGCTCTCGTGAACATAGATCCGCTCGATTCCGCAACAACACTGGCCCGAGTTGAACATCGCACCGTCAATCAGCGTGTCGACCGCGGCATCCAGGTCGGCGTCGTCCATGACATAGCCGGGGTCCTTGCCGCCCAGCTCGGTGCCGACGCCAGTAAACGTGCCCGCCGCGGCACGTTCCATCGCCTGACCGCCGCCGACTGATCCGGTAAAGTTCACGAAATCAAACGCATTGCCCGCGATCAGGTCGTTGGTCACGTCATGGCTCAGGAACACATTCTGGAATACGTCCTCGGGCACACCTGCCGAATGGAACGCCTTCGCCATGCGCTCGCCCACCAGCAACGTCTGTGTCGCATGTTTCAGGACGACCGTGTTGCCCGCAATAAGCGCCGGTGCGACCGTGTTGATCGCCGTCATGTAGGGATAGTTCCAGGGCGCCACCACAAAGACCACCCCATGAGGAATGCGCTTGATGTAGCGCTTGAACGTTTCGTCCTCGCCGACCGCGATATCTGCCAGGGACGTCTCGGCAATCTCCGCCATATGGCTTGCGCGTTCGTTGAATCCACCGAACTCGCCGCCATAACGCACCGGGCGACCCATCATATGGGCCAGTTCCGGCACGATCTCATCGTTCATGGCGCCAACGGCGGCCACACCCGCCATCACAAGATCGATCCGCTCCTGCAACGGACGAGCTGCCCATTCCGCCTGAGCAGCCCGAGCACGCGCCGCGGCCCCGAACGCGGCCTCTCGCGACAACACTTCACGTTCGGCATAAACCGATCCGTCGATCGGCGAGACACATTTCAACATCTGCCCCATTTTCACTCCATTTCCGAAAGAAACAGGATACCTGCTTCATCTGGCCAAAATATCCCGGGGGTCTGGGGGCAGAGCCCCCAGCGCGACCCGACCTCACGCCCGCTCGAATCCGCGGGCGATTTCCCAATCCGTGACCACGCGCTCGAACTCCTCGATCTCGACCTCCGCGGCACGGGAATAGTGGTCGACGACGTCATCGCCCATGGCCGCGCGCAACATGACCGATCCGTGCAGCGCATCCCGTGCCGCACGAAGGTTGCCCGGAATCATGGCAGTCTCACCCTGATAAACGTCGCCCTTGGTCGGCGGTTGCAGATCCAGCCCTTCCTCGATGCCCGCGATCCCTGCAGCCAGCATGCCAGCCATCGCCAGATAGGGGTTCATATCCGACCCTGGAATTCGGCACTCGACACGCACGGCCTTGGTGCCGTCACCGCACAGGCGGAACCCGGCGGTACGGTTGTCCACGGACCAGATGATCCGCGTCGGCGCGAAGGTACCTTTCATGAAGCGTTTGTAACTGTTGATGTAGGGCGCCATGAAATAGGTGTAATCAGGGGCATATTTCAGCAAACCAGCCATATAACTTTTCATCAGCGCAGACATGCCCAGATCGTCCCCCGCGTCATAGAAGGCAGGCTGTCCATCCGCCCACAGTGACTGGTGCACATGGGACGAACTGCCGACTTTCTCATGGTGCCATTTCGGCAGGAAAGTCGCTGCGTGACCATGTTGCCACGCGATCTCTTTCACGGCGTTCTTGGCGATCGAATGATACTCGGCTGTATCCATCGCGGGTGCGTATTTGATGTTCAGCTCTTCCTGTCCGGTCTCGGCCTCACCTTTGGAGTTCTCAACCGGAATGCCCGCATCCCACAGATGGTTGCGGATCGGGCGCATCACATGTTCTTCCTTGGTGGTCTGAAGGATGTGATAGTCTTCGTTATAGCCCGAGATCGGCTCCAGATCGCGGAAACCTTCTTTACGGATCTGGTCAAAACTCTTTTCGAACAGGAAAAACTCAAGCTCGGTCGCCGTCATGGCGTCATAGCCCATGGCTTTCAAACGGTTGACCTGTTTTTTCAGGATTGAACGTGGCGCGTGCGGCACTTCCTCGTGCGTGTGATGATCCAGCACGTCACACATCACCATCACCGTGCCTTCAAGCCAGGGCACCGGGCGCAGGGTGCTGAGGTCCGGTTTCATGACATAATCGCCATAGCCCCGTTCCCAACTGGTCGAGGCATAGCCATCGGGTGTCGCCATCTCCAGATCGGTGGCCAGCAGGTAGTTGCAGCAATGGGTCTCTTCCCATGCGCCTGCCACGAAATGGCCCGCGTGAAAGCGTTTGCCCATCAAGCGGCCCTGCATGTCCACCATGCAGACCAAAACCGTATCAACCGAACCTTCGGATACCTGCGTTTTCAGATGTTCGAACGTGAGCATGTGCCACCTTTGTCTTTGCCGAATTCCTTCATCGGCCATTCGTTCTGTCAGACCCGCCCCCATGCAAGGGGCGGGTCGCTTGGCCAATTCTTAGCCGTAGCGGTAGGGCCGTCCAGCCTTGAGCATGTCGGCGTTGTACTGTTTGAAGATTTCAACGACCTTCGCCTTGGTTTCGGATTCGGCTGCGATCTCGTCCCAGAAGGCAACGGCCGCGGCTTCGACGGTTGCCCACTCGTCGTCTGGAATCGACGTCAGTTGCATCTTGTCTCCGTTGACGCGCAGGCTGGCTTCGCCGCCCCAATACCACCACTGACGATAATAGTGGGACTGATCGGTGCAGACGCGGAACAGTGTCTGCAAATCTTCGGGCAGCTCGTTCCAGCGATCCATGTTGGCAAAGAACGAACCGGCCCAGGCGCCCGAGATGTTGTTGGTCAGGAAGTAATTGGTCACATCCGCCCAGCCGACAGTGTAGTCTTCGGTGATGCCGGACCACGCGATACCGTCCAGCTCGCCGGTTTGAACCGCGACTTCGATGTCTTCCCAGGGCAGGGTGACCGGCACAACGCCGAACTGAGACAGGAAGCGGCCCGCGGTCGGGAAGGTAAACACACGTTTGCCCTGAAGATCCGCCAGGCTGTTGATCGGGTCCTTCGTTGCAAAGTGGCACGGGTCCCAGGCACCGGCCGAGATGTGCTTGACGCCGACTTTCGAGTATTCCTCGTCCCAGATCTCGTTCAGCCCGTACTGGTTGAACAGAACCGGCACGTCCAGCGAATAGCGCGAGGCAAAGGGGAAATAGCCGCCGAACACGGTGACCTCGGTGGGTGACGCCATCGAGTCATCATCCGACTGAACGGCATCAATCGTGCCGCGCTGCATGGCGCGGAACAGCTCGCCTGTGGGCACCAGCTGGTCGGCATAGAACAGCTCGATCTGCATCCGGTCTCCGGCGATCGTGTTGAACATCTTGATGGCCGGGTCGATCACGTGTTCGGCCAGCGCCGGGCCGGCATAGGTCTGCATCCGCCATCTGATGGTCGATTGCGCCAGTGCAGGCGTCGCCAGAGCAGCGGCGGGAGCGGCCGCAGCACCTTTCAGAAATGTACGTCTGTTCGTCATTCTCTCTCTCCGTTGGTCAGTTTCGATTTTGCGGGAATTGCCCGCGAAGCCCCGGTTTGACCCGGGATCATTTGTTGTAGATGTATTCAGGCAGCCAAAGTGCGATCTGCGGGAATGCCATGATGATCGCCAGCGCCAGCGTCATCACCAACACGAAGGGCAGGATCGAACCGTAAATGTCGCGCAGTGAAATCTCTGGCGGCGCCATCGCTCGCATCAGGAACAGGTTGTAGCCGAAGGGCGGTGTCATATAGGCGATCTGGGTGGTGATCGTATACAGAACCCCATACCAGATCAGGTCGAACCCCATTGCGCCCACGAGTGGCACGTACAAAGGCGCGACGATCACCAGCATGGCCGTGTCGTCCAGAAACGTGCCCATCAGAATAAAGCTGAGCTGCATCAAGATCAGGATCACCCACGGGTTGAGGCCCAGCCGCTCGGTAAACAGGTTCTCGATTGCCCGAACGGCGCCCAAACCGTCGAATACAGCGCCAAAGGCAAGCGCAGCCAGGATGATCCACATGAACATACAAGTGATGCCCAAGGTTGACCGCACAGAGGTCTCGAAAACCTCACGTGTCATACGACCCTTGAGGATGGCAGCGGCGAACGCCGTCAAGGCACCGATGGCCGAGCTTTCGACCAGCGAGGTCCAGCCGTTGACGAAGGGCACCATCATCGCGGCAAAAATACCCAAGGGCAGCAGGCCCGCGCGCAACAGGCGCAGTTTCTCTGCCATGGGCACGTCGCGGTCCTCGGCTGACAAGGCGGGCCCCAAGGCCGGGTTGATGCGGCAGCGGATCACGATGTAAAGGATGAACATTGCGGCCATCATCAGCCCGGGAAGCAGCCCGGCAAGCCAGAGCTGCCCGACAGGCTGGCGCGCGATCATCGCGTAAAGAACCAGCACGACAGAGGGCGGCACTAGGATACCCAATGACGATCCGGCTTGTATCACCCCGGTCACCATCTTCTTGTCATAGCCGCGTTTCAGCAGTTCCGGCAGCGCAATGGTCGCGCCGATGGCCATGCCTGCGACACTCAGCCCGTTCATGGCCGAGATCAGCACCATAAGGCCAATCGTGCCTATTGCGAGCCCGCCATTCAGGCCCCCCATCCAGACGTGGAACATCTTGTACAGATCGTCTGCGATTTTGGATTCGGCCAGAACGTAGCCCATGAAGATGAACATCGGCAGGGTCAGCAGCGGGTACCATTTCATCAGCTTCATGGCGGCTGAAAAGCCAATGTCATAGCCGCCGCGATCCCCCCACAGAAACAGGGCGGCCATCACGGCGACAAAGCCAATCGCGCCAAAAACGCGCTGCCCGGTCAGCAGCATCAGCATCATGGTCGAAAACATCAGGATGGCGATCAACTCGTACGACATCAGATCACCTCGCGCGGGATGTCATCGCCCCTGAGGCGCAGAATATCTTTGAACAGTTCCGAGATCGCCTGAAGCAACATCAGGAACAGACCCACGACCATGATGACCTTGATTGGCCACAGGTATGGACGCCACGCGGTCGGGCTGCGTTCGCCATATTGCAGCGAATAGCTCAGCGAGTCGTATCCGCCATAGATTATCACGCCCAGGTAGATGATCAGGAAAAGGACGGTGATCGCATCCGTCCACGCTCGGCGACGGTCGGACCATTCGCCGTACAGAAGATCCATGCGGACGTTGGACCCCATCTGAATCGAATAGGGGCCGCCCAGAATGTAATAGGCGACCATTGCGAACTGGGCCATTTCCAGGGTCCACAGCGATGGCAGGAAAAAGGTTTTTGAGATCGAGGACCAGAGCAGGATGCCCATCATGACGAAGATGCCGTACATGACGACGCGTCCGATCCAGCGGTTCGTGCGGTCAATGACCGCCACATATCCCCGCATGAAATTCATCCCGATACCTCTGCTCTCATGGTTTCGCCTCTGCGTGCGATAAGTCTTTGATGACTGATTGCAGAATTGGCGTCAGCAATCCCGCAATGCGGTTTACACCTTCTGCTGTGTCGATCAGATTGTTTCGAACTTCGATCATGACATTTGGAAGGCCGCGCCGGACCGCGTGTTCGCGCAACGTGTGCGTGACGCCATCCGTGGCCGAGTAAGGTTCGTTCAAAGCCACGCGCAATCCCGAGCTTTCCGCGTGGCTCAGCATCAGCTGCGCGGCGCGGTCGTCTTCGTCATGAAGAATCCCCAGCTCTACCGTTCGGGGGGTTCCCTTGTAGACAGGCGTGAAACTGTGGATCGTGATGACAACCGGAGGTTCGGACCGTTCGTCCAAAGTGGATGAAACCAGCGTTTTGAAAGGCTCATAGACGTCGCGGACCCTTTGGGCGCGCTGTGCATCTGTCAGGTTCTTATTTCCGGGAATGGAAAACACTTCGCTGACCTGCGGCATGGCATCTTCGCGTTCGGGCGGGCGGTTGCAGTCATAAACAAGGCGACTGACGCGCGAGTGGACCAGCGGCGCATCCAAAGCACCCATCAGCTCCACCGACAGGTCCAGCGCGCCGATGTCCCAGGCCGCATGAGAGCTTGCCGCCGCCTCATCCAGCCCCAATCCATCCAGCGCAGCAGGAATAAACCGGCTTGCATGTTCGCATATCAGTACAGCAGGCGCGCGACCGTGCGCGTTGAGCACGCGGGCTGCCGGGGCTTCTGTCGGCTGTAGCAATGATGACTCGGTCTCGTGACACATAGGTAGCATTTGTTACAGCAACTTCTCACCTGTCAAGAAAATTTCTGTAGACAAAATTTCAAACGAACATATTCTGTAACAAATTCAAGAAACGAGGGCGCCGATGGCCACCGTTGCCAAACTTGTCAAACAGCGGATTCAGGATGAGCTGGACGATCTGACACGGTCTGAACGTCAATTGGCCTCGGTCCTGTTGCAGGATTATCCGATGGCCGGTTTGCAATCGATCACCAAGCTGGCCGCCGCGGCGCAGGTTTCGACCCCGACCGTCATTCGCATGGCGCGCAAGCTTGGGTTTGACGGATTCCCCGACTTGCAGGATGCGCTGCGCGAAGAGGTGGCCGCGCAGATCAAGAAGCCGATCTCGAAACGGGACGCCTGGGTTGTGGATGATGAGGCAGAACATCCGACAACGCGCTTTGCCCAGGCAGTATGGACCAACATGCGCCACACGCTGGAACGTCTGGACAAGGAGATGTTCGATGCCGTCGCGCGTCTTTTGGCCGAGACAGAGCGCCATCTTTACGTCGTTGGTGGCCGCATCACGCGGTCAAACGCGGATTATCTGTTCAATCACATGCAGATCATCCGGCCCAATGTGACGATGTTGGGAAATTCGGCGAATGTCTGGCCGCAATACCTTCTGGACATGGATGAATCATCCGTTCTGGTGATCTTCGACATCCGCCGTTACGAGGCGCATCTGGAGAAGCTGGCACAGGTTGCCTCGGGCCGCGGCGTCACTGTTGTTCTGTTTACGGACCAATGGGGTTCGCCGATCGGAAAGACCGCCAATTATTCCTTCCACGCACTGGTCGAGGCGCCATCCAGTTGGGATTCGACCATTGCCTTGCAGTTGATCTCGGAAACGCTGATTGCCGAAGTTCAAGAGGCACGTTGGGAAGAAAGCAAGGAGCGGATCGAAGAACTGGAACGGTTCTTTTCCTCGACCCGGATATTTCGCAATCAGGACTGACGGGCCGGGCAGTATCGGAAAAATTGCACCGCTAAATTTGCCACTTCCGGCTTGACGATCCCGAAAGCATGACTTAACCAGCGCACACCATTTGCGGGTATAGCTTAATGGTAAAGCCCCTGCCTTCCAAGCAGGCTATGTCGGTTCGATTCCGTCTACCCGCTCCACTCCTTCCCTGAAATTCTGCGTCAAATGGCCCTTTCGACCTGCCGATTGCGGTTGTGATGCTTGACCATACCTGCCGCTACCTCCAAGAAAGCGGTCACTCAGTACGGTTCAGGACACAAGGGCCAGACATGGCAAGACAAGCCGCCAGCAAGCCAACGCATACCGCCGCGCCCGGTGCCTCCGAGGAACGCGCACGTTCAAAGAAGATTGGGGTTCTGGCCTCGCTTTGGCCGTTCATGAAACCCTACAAATTTCTGATGATCGGCGCGACGCTGGCGTTGATTCTGACGGCCAGCATGACCCTGACGCTGCCATTGGCGGTGCGGCGCGTGGTCGACAATTTCCGAATTCAGGATGGAGAGCTTCTGGATTGGTATTTTCTGGCCGCGCTGGTCATCGCTGCCGTTCTGGCCGTGGGCACCGGCATCAGATATGCGCTTGTGACCCGTCTGGGCGAACGGGTGGTGGCCGATATCCGCAAGGCGGTGTTTGATCGGGTCATCGGCATGAGCCCGGAATTCTATGAGCGAATCATGACCGGTGAGGTACTAAGCCGGATCACCACTGACACGACGCTGATCCAATCTGTCCTCGGCTCGTCCGTGTCCATTGCCCTGCGAAACATACTGATGTTCATCGGCGGACTGGTTCTGATGCTGCTGACATCCGCCAAGCTGACCGGGCTGGTATTGTTGCTGATCCCGGTGGTCATCGTGCCGATCCTTGTACTTGGTCGCCGACTGCGCGTGATCAGCCGCGAGAATCAGGACTGGATCGCGGCCTCGTCCGGCAACGCGGGTGAGGCATTGGGCGCGGTACAGACCGTTCAGGCCTTTTCTCATGAACAGGCCAGCCGCCAGCAGTTCAGTGAGATGACCGAGACATCCTACAGCGTCTCGCTGCGCCGCATACAGACCCGCGCGGTGCTGACGGTGATCGTGATCTTCCTGGTTTTCTCGGGCATCGTGGGCGTTCTGTGGATGGGTGCCAACGACGTGCGAAATGGCGTGATGACCGAAGGCGTTCTGATCCAGTTCGTCATCTATTCGATCATCATGGCGGGCTCGGTCGCTGCCCTGTCCGAAATCTGGAGCGAACTTCAGCGTGCCGCAGGGGCCACCGAACGTCTGGTCGAGCTGCTGCATGCAGAAGATACCGTGACCGACCCCGCCAATCCCAAAGCGCTGCCCAAGAACATTCAGGGCGAAATCCGGTTTGAAGATGTTAGCTTCCGCTATCCCGCACGGCCCGATACGGTTGCGCTGGATCATCTGTCACTTCTGGTGAAACCCGGCGAGACGGTCGCATTCGTCGGTCCATCGGGGGCGGGAAAAACAACCGTGATCCAACTGATCCAGCGGTTCTATGATCCGAACTCGGGCCGCGTGACGATGGACGGTCTTGATCTGCGCGACATCAACCGGTCTGATTTCCGCCGCCACATGGCTCTGGTGCCTCAGGATCCTGTGATCTTTGCTGCATCCGCGCGGGAAAACATCCGCTTTGGCCGTCTGGACGCCTCGGATGCAGAAGTCGAGGCCGCCGCGCGGGCCGCTGCCGCGCATGATTTCATTGCGGCCTTGCCGCAAGGATATGACAGCTTTGTCGGCGAACGCGGTGTTATGCTGTCTGGCGGGCAGAAGCAGCGTATTGCCATTGCCCGCGCAATCCTGCGCGACGCGCCGGTTCTGCTGCTGGACGAGGCGACATCGGCGCTGGATGCGGAAAGCGAACGCGCAGTGCAGGGCGCGGTGGACAAGATGCGCGCCGGCCGCACGACGCTGATTGTCGCGCACAGATTGGCAACCGTGAAGAAAGCCGACCGCATCGTTGTGCTGGAGGAAGGCCGTATCGTGGCACAAGGCCGCCACGAGGATCTGGTGTCTCAGGACGGGCTGTATGCACGCCTTGCACGGTTGCAGTTCACCGATGGTGTCGCCGCAGAATAAGAGTGACGCTCCGGCACTTGCGAATTCGCCGTAGCGTCATTCTACATTTTACTCCCCCTGAAGGCTAAGGCCTCGCTTGCGCGAGGTTTGATTTGCTTCCATCTTGGTTGCGAACAACAAGCCTGCGCAAAACGCGGGAGAATAATACGGGAGGAACCACATGGCCTTTGTGGGTTTGGAAGACAAGAAGCGCATGGAACAGGAAATGCCGTGGGAGGATCGGGATTTGCCTGTCACCTTCCATCAGCTTTTGTCGCGCACCGCAGGGAAATTTCCCAACCACAATGCCATGAGCTTCCAACTGTTCTCGGGCCCGAAGGACAAGGCCGAGACCCTGACCTGGTCGCAACTTCTGAACCAGGTCAACCAGGCGGCGAACCTGTTCCGCTCGCTGGGTGTGGGTGAAAAAGACGTTGTCGCCTATGTGCTGCCTAACTGCAACGAGACACTGGTCACAATGATGGGCGGCGCGGTTGCGGGGATCGTGAACCCGATCAACCCCTTGCTTGAACCGGAACAGATCGCCGCGATCCTGCGTGAGACCGGCGCCAAGGTCGTGGTGACGCTGAAATCTTTCCCGAAAACAGATGTCGCGCAGAAGGTCGAAGAGGCGGTGCGCCACGCACCCAAGGTCAATACCATTCTGGAAATCGATCTGAACCGGTATCTGACCCCGCCCAAATCATGGCTGGTGCCGTTTCTGCGCCCCAAGATGGGCGACAAGGAAAAGCTTGCCCATGCGGATTACAAGAACTTCCACACGGAACTTGCCAAGCAACCGACGACGCTGACGTTTGAAGACAGCAAGGAAGATCGTGTCGCCTGTTATTTCCACACCGGCGGTACCACGGGTATGCCGAAGGTGGCGCAGCACAAGTATTCCGGCCTGATCTACAACGGCTGGTTGGGAAACACGCTACTGTTTGACGAAAACGACGTCATCATGTGCCCGCTGCCCATGTTCCACGTTTTTGCGGTGCATGTGATTGTGATGGCGGCCGTATCATCCGGTGCCCATGTGGTTTTCCCGACACCACAGGGATATCGCGGCGACGGAGTGTTCGACAATTTCTGGAAGCTGATCGAGCGTTGGAAGGTGAGCTTTATCATTACCGTGCCAACCGCGATTTCGGCCAAGATGCAGCGCCCGGTCGATGCCGATATCTCAAGTGTAAAAACGGCCTTCTCGGGCTCGGCCCCGCTGCCGGTGGAACTGTTCCGCCGCTTTGAAGAAGCGACCGGCGTCACCATTGTCGAAGGGTACGGTCTGACAGAGGCCACGTGTCTGGTTTCGTGCAACCCGGTGGATGGTGAGAAAAAGATCGGATCGATCGGTATTCCGTTCCCCTATACAGATGTCAAAATCCTTCAGGATGGGCCAGATGGACCGACCGAGTGCGACACTGATCAAATCGGTGAGATCTGCATCTCGAACCCGGGTGTCTATGCGGGCAATACCTATACCGAGGTCGACAAGAACGTTAACCTGTATCACTTCGACAAGTACCTGCGCACGGGCGATCTGGGGCGCTTCGACGAAGATGGATATCTGTGGATCACCGGTCGCGCGAAGGACCTGATCATTCGTGGCGGCCACAACATCGACCCTGCCGAAATCGAAGAGGCTTTGCTGGGTCACGAGGCCGTCGCTTTTGCCGGTGCCATCGGCCAGCCGGACGCGCATTCCGGTGAAGTTCCCTGCGCCTTTGTCGAACTGGTCGAGGGCGCGTCTGTCACCGAGAAAGAGCTGATGGATTACTGCAAGGTTCACGTGCATGAACGCGCAGCGCAACCCAAGCACATGACCATTCTGGATGAACTGCCCAAAACGGCCGTTGGCAAGGTGTTCAAGCCTGATCTTCGGAAACAGGCCATCACTCGTATCTACAACGGTGCCCTTGAGGATGCCGGATTGGCGGCGCGGGTGGTTTCTGTCATTGATGATAAGAAACGCGGCCTTGTCGCGCAGCTTGACGCGAACGGATCTTCGGAAGACGATGTTGCAAAAGTGCTGGGAGCATACACCCGGCCGTGGGAGTGGTCTGAATAAGCCGGAGGGACAATGGACTATGAACGCCTGATCGACGAAGAAACCTGGGCGTTCATACGTCGCACGGCCGAAAGCTATCCCGATGACGCGGTCGAGCTGTCGATCGAAGATCAGCGCCGTGTCTACGACACCATGTGTCAGGACTTTCGCCAACCACGCCCGGCTGGCATGGAAACAGAGGACCGGAGGGCTGATGGTGTTCAGGTTCGAATTTACTCTGCCGGGCAACCAACCCGAACCGTCATCTATTTTCATGGTGGCGGTTTCGTTGTTGGTGGTCTGGAAAGTCATGATGACGTTTGCGCTGAATTATGCGCCCAAACCGGGTACCGGGTCGTTGCCGTCGATTACCGGCTGTGTCCTGAACATGTGCACCCAGCACAGTTTGATGACTGTTGGACCGCTGCGAACTGGGCCGCAAGCGAATTCGGAGACCCTTTGATTTTAGCCGGTGACAGCGCCGGTGGAAATCTGGCTGCTGCCGTATCCCACTACGCGCGCGGGCGTTTGGATGGGATCCTGGGGCAGGTGCTGATCTATCCGGGCCTCGGTGGGGACCGCACTCAGGGGTCCTACCAGGAACATGCCCAGGCCCCCTTGCTGACTTTGGACGAAATCAAGTTCTATGAAACCGTCCGATGCGCAGGCGATCCGCCCCAGGGCGATCCGACCTATGCGCCGTTGCAGGACAGTGACTTTTCCAACCTGCCGCCGACCGTGGTGGTAACGGCTGATTGCGATCCGCTGCGTGACGATGGGCAGGTTTATTGCGGTCGGATCAATGCGGCGGGCGGGCAGGCCCACTGGATCAATGAGTTTGGTCTTGTGCACGGGTATCTGCGCGCACGAACCGCGGTAAAACGTGCGGCCGACAGTTTTGAACGTATCTCGGTTGCGATAGAAGCGCTGGGGCAGGGGATCTGGTCCTACGACTGATGCAGTGATTTGATGGCTCTGGTCCTTTTGGGGCCTGTATGCCGAAAACCGGCCGACTGTGGTAAGCTCTGTCAAATTTTCCGAGGAGATCTTACCTTATGGCCGACCCCTTTCAAAACGTCGATGCCGCAGGGCCTGAATTCATCAAGCTGTTTGCGGATTCGATGGACCAGCGGCAAGCGGACCCGACGATGGAACAGATCGTTGCCGCCTATCTGGGACATCTGAACGTCTCAGATGCATCGACGGTTGTCGAGGTTGGTGCCGGTGCAGGCGCCGTTACACGCCGCATCGCATCACACTGCCACCCGGCGAACGTCATAGGTTTCGAGCCTTCGCAAGGATTTGTCTCGGAAGCCAACACTCGGGCCAAAGAGCATTCGAACCTGACTTTCAAGGTTGCCGACGGTGCCGCGCTTCCGCTGGAGGATGATGCCGTCGATGCGGTTATCATGCACACGGTGCTCACGCATGTAGAAGACCCCAAATCGTTGGTTTCCGAGGCCTTCAGAGTGCTGAAACCCGATGGGATCTTGATTGTCTGTGACGCTGATTTCTCAAAAGCGACCTTCAGCGCCTTTCCGAATGATCCACTGGATATGTGTGCAAAGGAATTTGTACGCGAGTTTGTGACCGATCCTTTTGTCGTCGCAAAACTCAGGTCAATGATTTCCGATGCGGGACTTTCCGTGAAACATTTTGACGTGCAAAGCAGAGTTGTCTCAACACCCGAGCAGATGTTGCCTTGGGTCGACCTGACCACAAAGCAAATGTACGAGCGGGGTGATATCGGAAAAGAACTGGCAGAGGGGCTTGTGGCCGAGCACGAAAGACGTGCTCGAAACGGGTCACTTTATGGATATCAGGTGTTTGCGACAGTGGTGGCCGCGAAGGCCGCATAAGCGGCCCCGAAGCTGCGTGCCCATTACTTCAGAAACGGTTCGGCCTTCATTGTCTCTGCGATGGGGGCGCCCATTCGGCTCAGGATGGTCGGGGCCAATTGCAACTGGCTTATGACGGTATCGGAGTCCGGCCCTTCGGCGTCGCCGAAATAATACAGCGCCGTTTCCTGTTGCAGCGGGCCGCGCCCGCCGTGGTGCCCACGCTCGTCCTGCCCGTGATCCGCGGTGACGATCACTTCATATCCCAACTGGCGCCAGCGGGGGATGAAAGGGGCCAGCATCTCGTCGGCGACAAAGCAAGCGTGATCCATTTCTTCACAATCATGGAAGAAACGGTGGCCCATACTGTCCAGCGTGCAGGTGTGCAGAATGCCATAGTCCAGCCCGAAACGCAGGCACAGATTGGTCAGAGTGGCATACAGGTCGACATCGGATGGCGTCATCTGGTTGGCTTTGCCATAGCCCGTCATGCTGTGAAAACGGCCATGGTTGATCGTCGCGCTTTCGGGCTCGTCATATTCGATGTCGCGGACGTAATCGAAGGGATGACGGTTGAAGAACTGCGACCAATAGCTGTGTGTCACCGCACCCGTCACACCACCGGCTTCACGCACCTGACTGAACACGTCCCTGTGGCTCAGCCGGAAGACGTTTCCATTTCCGGTACAGCCATGCTCTTGCGGCGTTACGCCTGTGTGGATCGACGCATAGCAACTGGCCGATGTCGAGGGCAGCACGGCACGCAGTTTCCAGACGCGTGCTTCACCGCTGTCGACCCAGCCTTCGAGATTACCGAACAGGCGGCGAAAGTTGCGATAGGGGACACCGTCCAGAATGATAAGGAGAAGCTTGCGGTCCATGTCGAGGCCCTTTGAGAAATATTGCGTTCCGGCGACCCTAAGAGATTCGACGTCTTCGGGCTGCCACTTTGCGCCGCCAATGGCAAAATCCCGACACCTGTCTTCAAACAAAGTGCCGGGATTTCAAACCTTCATCGAAATGTCACGAACCGGATCAGTTGCCGGCGCTTTCCATCTTGCGATGGGCGACAACCTCTTCCAACCAGCCCAGATGCATTTCAGGCACCGAACTGAGCAGCAGGTCGGTATAATCGTCGAAGGGCGGGCTCAGCACCTGGCTCTTCGAGCCATAACGGGCCACGCGACCCTGATACATCACAGCGATGCTGTCGCTGATCGCGCGGACCGTCGCCAGATCATGGGTGATGAACAGATAGGCCACATCTTCGATCTTTTGCAGGTCCAGCAGCAGTTTGAGGATCCCGTCCGCCACCAGCGGATCCAGTGCCGAAGTGACCTCGTCACAGATGATCATCTTGGGCTTGGCCGCCAGTGACCGCGCGATACAGACACGCTGTTTCTGACCCCCGGACAGTTCCGCAGGATAGCGGTCGATGAATTTTTCGCCCAACTCGATCTCATCCAACAGCTCGATGATCCGCTTGCGCTTTTCAGCGCCACGCATGTTGAAATAGAATTCCAACGGGCGGCCGATGATGGTGCCGACGGTCTGGCGTGGGTTCATTGCCACGTCTGCCATCTGATAGATCATCTGCAACTCGCGCAGATCCTCGCGAGAACGCCCCGCAAGGTCCGGAGACAGCGTGCGACCGGCAAAACGGATCTCGCCATCGCGCGGCGGCAACAGGCCGGTGATCACCCGGGCCAGCGTGGATTTGCCCGAACCGGATTCGCCCACGACCGCCAGCGTCTGCCCCGGATGAAGCTCGACATTGACGTTATGCAGCACGTCGAAGTTCAGCCCCTTGTAGCGCGCGGTGATCCCGTCAACGGTAAGCAGCGGTTCCGGTGTGGGCTGCTTTTCTTCGTGCTCGATCGAACGCACCGAGACCAAAGCCTGAGTATATTCTTCCTGCGGGTTGTTGATGATCTGATCGGTGCTGCCGTATTCGACTGTGTCACCCATCCGCAAAACCATGATATCGTCGCTGACCTGCGCAACAACCGCCAGGTCATGCGTGATGTACAAAGCGGCAACGCCGGTATCGCGTATGGCATCCTTGATCGCCATAAGAACATCGATCTGGGTGGTCACATCCAGCGCCGTGGTCGGTTCGTCGAACACCACCAGATCGGGTTCAGGACACAGTGCCAGTGCGGTCATGCAACGCTGCAACTGACCGCCCGAAACCTGGTGCGGATAACGGTTGCCGATGTTGTCAGGGTCTGGCAAGCCCAGCTTTGCGAACAGCTCACGCGCGCGGGCCTCGGCCTCTTTGCGCGAAAACTTCTTGTGCTCGACAGCCGCTTCGACAACCTGATCCATGATCTTCTTGGCCGGGTTGAACGACGCGGCGGCAGATTGCGAGACATAGGCAACCTCGCCACCGCGCAGATTCCGAATATCGCCATGCGATGATTTCAGGATGTCGCGCCCATTGACCCAGACCTCACCGCCGGTGATTTCGACGCCACCCCGGCCATAGGCCATCGAGGCAAGACCAATGGTGGATTTCCCAGCGCCGGATTCACCGATCAGACCCAATACCTTGCCGCGCTCGAGGTCAAAGCTGACCCCGTGCACGATTTCGATGTCATGGGGTTTCTCACCCGGTGGGTAAACGGTCGCACCGATCTTGAGGTCACGGACCTTGAGAAGGGTATCACTCATCCCCGACCTCCTTTCAGCGATGTGGTTCGGTTCAGGATCCAGTCAGCCACAAGGTTGACCGAGATTGCGAGCGTCGCGATGGCCACGGCGGGGTACAGGGCCGCGCCAATGCCATACACGATGCCGTCCTTGTTTTCCTTCACGATGCCACCCCAGTCAGCCAGCGGCGGTTGAACGCCGAGACCCAGGAAGGACAGGGTAGAGATGAACAGCACCATGAAGATGAACCGCAGGCCGAACTCGGCCACCAACGGTGACAATGCGTTCGGCAGGATTTCCCGGAAGATGATCCACGTCCGCCCCTCACCACGCAGTTTCGCGGCTTCGACATAATCCATCACGTTGATGTCCACGGCGACGGACCGCGAAAGGCGATAGGGGCGTGTCGCATCCAGAAGACCCATGACAAGGATCAGGATCGGAACAGTGACCGGAACGATGGCCAGAATGACCAGCGCAAGGATCAGGGTAGGGATCGACATGATCAGATCGACCGTCCGGCTGAGGGCCTGATCCGCCCAGCCGCCCAGAACGGCGGCCAGAAGACCAAGCGATGTACCGGTCAAGAAGCTGAGCAATGTCGCGGCGGCGGCAATGAAGATCGTCGTGCGACCGCCATAGATCATGCGGGTCAGCAGGTCGCGGCCGATATTGTCGGTGCCCAGCAGGTGCTCGGCGCTGGCCGGCTCCCATACATCGCCGACCACTTCTGCCATCCCGTAAGGCGCGATCAACGGGGCAGCAATGGCCACGAAGAAATAGGCGCCGGTGAACATAAGGCCAATCAGAGCCGAAATAGGGATGTTTTTCATTTCGGATGCCTCAGTCTTGGGTTGGCGAGGATCGAGACGATATCCGCGACCATGTTCAGGCCGATGTAAACAGCCGCGAACACCACGCCGCAGGCCAGAACAACCGGCACGTCACGTTTGGTCACGGCGTCCACAAGGTACTGCCCCATGCCGGGATAGACGAACACGACTTCGACCACGACGACGCCAACAACGAGGTAGGCGAGGTTCAGCATGACAACGTTGACAATGGGTGAGATTGCGTTGGGAAAGGCGTGTCGTGCGATGACCTGAAATGTGCTCAGGCCCTTGAGTTCGGCCGTTTCGATGTAAGCTGATTGCATGAGGTTCAGAATTGCAGCGCGGGTCATCCGCATCATCTGCGCAAGGACCACCAGTGTCAGAACGAAGGCAGGCAGTGCAATCGCGTTCAGCTTTTGCCAGAACGACATCGATTCGTTGATCATCGCAAGCGAGGAAAACCATCCCAATTTGACTGAGATGTAGTAGATCACGACGTATCCGATCAGGAACTCGGGGATGGAAACCGTTGTCAGCGTGACGGCGGAAATCAGTTTGTCGGGCCAGCGATTGCGGAACCGGACAGCCAGCAGACCCAGAAAGATCGCAAGCGGGACGGATACGATTGCCGCGACACAAGCCAGGAACAACGTGTTCCCGAGGCGTTTTCCGATGCTCTCGGCAATATCAAGCTTGTTGGTCAGCGATTGGCCAAGGTCGCCCTGAACGATGCCGCCCAGCCATTCAAAATAACGGGTCAGGGCCGGGCGATCCAGACCCATTTCTTCGCGAAGGTTGGCCAGGGCCTCGGGGGTTGCGGACTGCCCCAGGACGGCTTGCGCGGCGTCTCCGGGAAGAGCTTCGGTCAGGCCAAATATCAAGGCCGAAGCGCCGAACAGCAATAGAAGTCCCAGCGCGAGGCGCTGGGAAACCAGTTTTATGATAGGATGCATTATCCGATGCCCGTATCAGACGAACCACATTTTGCGGGACATGTTGCCGTTCATCATCTCCTGCGTCGGGTCGCTTTCCCAACCATCCAGTTGGTTGCTGACACCTTCGACAAAATCGTTGAACATCGGGCAAATCAGACCGCCTTCATCACGGACCATGCGACCCATCTGGCTATAGATGCCCTTGCGTTTCTCGACATCCAGCTCTGCACGAGCCGAGAACAGCAGGTCGTCAAATGCCTGAACTTTGAACCGTGTGTCGTTCCAGTCCGCCGTCGACAGATACGCGGTCGAGTACATCTGGTCCTGCACCGGACGACCGCCCCAGTAAGAGGCACAGAAGGGCTGCACGTTCCAAACCTCGGACCAGTAGCCATCATTCGGCTCGCGCTTGATTTCCAGCGGAATTCCAGCCTGGGCCGCTGTCTGTTGGAACAGGGCTGCGGCATCTACGGCGCCCGGGAAGGCACCATCTGCAACACGAAGGATAATCGGCGAGCCGTCATGACCGGACTTCTTGTAGTGCTCGGCGGCTTTTTCCACGCTGAACTCGCGCTGTTCGATGGTCTCATCAAACAGTGGATAGGCTGCGTTGATCGGCATGTCGTTACCGATCGAGCCATAGCCGCGCAGAACTTTGTCGACCAGATCCGCACGGTTGATGGCATATTTCAGGGCCGTCCGCAGTTCGTTGTTGTCAAACGGCGCGGTATCGCAGTGCATGATAAAGACATAGTGGCCACGGCCAGCGGTCGAATGCACGGTCAGATTGGGTGCGCGCCCCAGCAGATCCGCGACCTTTGGTTCAACCCGGTTGATGGCGTGGACCTGACCCGATTGCAATGCAGCGGTACGCGCGGTTGCGTCATTGATAACCACGACTTCAACGCTGTCGAAGTTGCCAAAATCAGAGTTCCAGTGGTTCTCGTATTTCGTGAACAGGTGGCGCACGCCGGGTTCGTCCACTTCCACCTTGTACGGTCCGGTTCCGATACCTGCTCCGGGATTGTCCATGCCGCCATCGGGCTGAATGATAAGGTGGTAGTCGGCCATCAGATACGGAAGGTCAGCGTTTGGCTCGGACAGAGTGACCTGGAAATTGTCGCCATCGGCTTTCATTGACTCGATGCCCTTCATGATGCCCAGAGCACCAGACTTCGAGTCTTCGTTCGAGTGGCGCTGCATTGTCTTCAGCACGTCCTCGCTGGTCATGGTCTTGCCGTTGTGGAATTCGACACCCTGACGCAGTTTGAAGGTCCAGACTTTGGCATCCGCGCTGCCTTCGACGCTTTCCGCCAGGCGCGGTTCGATGGACCCATCGGGTGCAACTTCTACAAGCTGGTCGCCAAACTGCTTGCCGTTCTGGAACGGAACCGAGCTGGCATAGGTCGCCGGATCCAGCGAGTTGGTCGACTCACCGCCTTGCAGACCGAACTTCAGATCACCACCCTTTTTCGGGCCTGCTGCGCGTGCTGCGTCCGCGAACATCGTGCTGGCCACGGCAGCCGAAACGCCCAGGGCCGCGGCTTTCCCCATGAACTCGCGGCGTGTCATCTTTCCGGCTGTGACCTGACCGGCCATATGCGTGATTTGTTCGTTCATATGAGTGTTCTCCCTATTGAGTGGTTCCGGCCCCTTGGGGGGCTTTTTGTTGACGCATGAGTCAACGTTGGCTTATTTCCGCGGACCGGGCAAGGTTATTTCTCTTAAATACCGAAGGCCGAAGCCCTCGTTTTGTTGTCCGGTGTGCGGCAATTGCTGAGTGGGTGTTCAGGTACAGTCTGCATTTCCGGGGTAGTTTCCGGTCGATTGCGGGCCAAAGCGTCATGATAAGCGTCAAATCATCCACGTATCGCGACAACCAGGTCCATGACATTGGTGCCGGTTGGTCCGGTTGTCAGCAGGCCGTGCGCTTTTTCCAGGAATGATCCGCTGTCGGCTTTGTGAAGAGCGCGTTCGGCGCCATCACCCCAAGTCGTTCCTGTAATGATTCCACCCGCCGCATTTGTCGGGCCATCCGTGCCGTCGGTGCCGCCCACGATCACCGCAAGATCCGTCTGCCCCGCGAGCTCTTTTGCCAAAGCAAGCGCAAGGGCCTGATTTCTGCCGCCACGTCCCGGGTTATCAGGCAAGACCACGGTCGGTTCTCCGCCAAAGATCATCACGCCCTTATCCATTCCACGCAGCATGGGCCCAAGACGCGCCGCGACCTGCAAATAGTCGTCGTGCAGGGCCTCATCATTGGTCAAGACCCTCAGCCCCATTGTTTCCGCTGCTTTGGCAGCGGCATTGCGGGCATGCGCGTTCGAAGCAACGATCCGGGTGGTGGCGGCAAAGGAATGATTGTCGGGCAATGCTCCGATTCCCGAACCGATGACGTTCAGATCGTCTCCGGGCACATCCGAAATCGCCAGAACAGTGGCGCGGTCTCCGGCGAAATGGGACAGCAGACCGCCGCCCTTGATACGCGACAGCTTGCGCCGCTCGGCATTCATGGCGCGGATATCCAGCCCTTTGGACAGCAGTTCGCAGTTCAACGCCTCGAGGTCCGCCAGCGATGTTCCGGGAAGCAGGTCCTCGGCCAGGGATGACGCGCCGCCCGAGACCAGCAGCAGAACATGTGATCCGGGCCCCATCTGTTCCATGGCCAGGCGCAGCGCCCGCCCGCCCGCCAGGCTGCGGTCGTCCGGAACGGGGTGTGACGCTTCGATCACCTCGACCCCGGCCGGCAGGTCGTGGCCATGCCCGTCTTTGGTGACCACAAGCGTGGGGATGGCGCCGAACTGTTCCAGCGCAGCCCGCGCCATGGCTGCGGCGGGTTTGCCTACGGCCATAATACGGTCTGGTTTCGGGACATCAGGCAAGGCGGCCAGAGTGGCCTTATACCCGCCGACGGCATCAACACCGGCCTGCCACAACCTGACAGCTTGTTTTTCAATATCCATCAATTCTCCACCCAGATCGTGACCGGCCCGTCATTTACAAGCTCAACGGCCATGTCCGCGCCGAACTGTCCGGTTTCCACCGCGACACCCTGGGCGGCAAGGTGCTCTGCAAAGACCTTGTACAACTGCTCTCCCAGCTCGGGCGGGGCTGCGTTTGAAAATCCGGGGCGATTGCCGCTGGAAGTGTCCGCCGCCAATGTGAACTGGCTGACCACTAAAGCAGAGCCTTCAACATCCAGAAGCGAGCGGTTCATCTTGCCGGCGTCGTCCTTGAAAATCCGCAGTTTTGCAGTTTTCTCGGCCAGTTTTTCTGCCTGTGCCTTGCTGTCACCCTGCATGGCGCAGACAAGAATCATGAGCCCGTGGCCAGTTGTGCCGATGACGGTGCCTTCGACCGACACTTTGGCCTGTGTCACCCTTTGCAGCAATGCGCGCACTTGGTTCCTCCCCCAAAAACGTTGAGCCTGCCTGAGCGACGGTTTAGCCGCGCCAGTCCACAAAGTCACCCAATGCCGCGCGTTCCGTGCGGAAGCTGTTTGCAGGATGATCCATATCCGAATAGCCAAAGGAAATTGCACACAGGATCAGCCGGTCATCTGGGATCTGAAAATATTGATGCAAAAATGGGCTGTATGCCGCCAATGCCGCTTGCGGGATGGTTGCCACGCCCAAAGCCTGAGCGGCGAGCGCAAAAGCCGTGACAAAGCCGCCGCAATCCATTGCGCCATAAGGTCCCAGCTCTGCCGGGCTTGAGAGGATGGCACAATGTGGTGCGTTAAAGAGGGCGAAGTTCTGCATCATTTGCTGCGCCGATCCTTCACGGTCCCCCCGTTCTACGCCAACCGCGCCGTAGAGTGCCCAGCCGCACGTCCGACGGCGGTCTTGATACACGCCGGAGTAGGAAACGGGAAAAGGAAGATCGGGGGCCGGCGTGCCGTTCCTGGCTTCGTTTGACATCGCGTCGCGGAACCTGTCGGTTTCGTCTTTTCTGGTGATGACCAATTGCCAAGGTTGTGCATTGCACCAGCTTGGCACCCGGGACGCGCTGGTCACGATCCGTTCGATGTCACCACGTGGTACCGGGTCGGGCCGAAAGGCGCGACAGGAATGGCGCGCGGTCAGAAGCGTGTTCAGGTCGGCCAGGGTCAC
>NZ_JBXWSM010000041.1:0-38332 GCF_059613405.1 Ruegeria sp. BHSA118 | reverse complement strand
GGCGTGCTTGATGAGCTCAACCTGCTCCGCGATGATCTAGCGGCTCTGCCGAGTGAAAAACTGCCTAGAGAAGCCCTGAAAACGCTGCAGATCGAACACATGGTCGGCATGGCGGGTGTCTACATCTTTCAAGAAAAGCTGACCGGTGTGGCCGTGGACGCCGCCTTGAAAGAGGATATTGCCACCAAGATCGAGGCATGGGTTGACGCAAATCCTGGCGTGGCGCCGAGTTTGTACAAGGTTACACTGCCCTTGTTGCGCAACGTCCGGGAAGCTGCTGACGAGATCAACAAAATTCTGAAGGAGGAACACCATATGACATGGTTTGACAATATTGCTCTAAATCAAATGCGCGATCTCGTTGCCCATTGATTAGAATTAGGGTTGGTCAGGGATACAAAACTAACGGGAATTAAGTCGGTTGATTAAGCAAATGCAAATTGGACGAACAGAAGGTTCTGTCGCAAACTTTGCTCCCAACTGTCATTCCGACTGCGGTTTTGATAACGCGCGCTAGGAAAAGACAGGGGCAAACCATGACGATTTCACTCAAAGGCGCGCATTTTCCGAAGGACGAGATCTTACACGCGCTTTTCTTCTACCTGCGCTTGGAAAGCATGAAATCAAGCGCTCGCCCCTTTAAGAAAGAACGATGGATCGTTTCATCATTCGGGAGAAGCTGGCGATGATGGGTGTGGATCTTCATCATGGCTCGAAGCATGAGGAACGGGTTTGCGCTGATATTAGACTGATGTATGTGATAACAGGAAACCAATTCTTAAGTCGAAGCGGCAGGGAGTTTGTTTAACAGACGCAAATACAGGTCGAAGTCTTCGGCAGGGTAGGTAAAGGAACGAAATTTCTCCTGAGAGAGAGCCTCACGGCGAAAAAGCACTTACGCTGGATGCTGTGCAAAACAGCTGACCAACATCCGGCCGTAGAAGTTGTCAGCGACCACAGAACTATGCCCGAAGGGTTTCTTGGAGGATTGCGAAATCCGTTGGGATCGGCCAAAAAACAGACTGGCCTTTGGGTTTGAGTCCGCAAGGGAGCCCAGGTGTTCCAATGCCTTAGGGAGCAACCAATCGTCGCCGTCGACAAATAGCACGAAGTCACCCACCGCCTCTGAAAGGCCACGGTTTCGCGCTTCTGAAACGCCCGAATTTGCCTGTCTAACTACACGAATGATCGGATTTCCAATCCTCCCAACCGTGTCTTGAACGTCCTCTGTTGTGGAGCTGTCGTCTACTACAATGCACTCAAGGGGCGGTACGCTTTGACTTGAGACGCTCTCCAGGCAGTGGGCAATTACATCCGCTTGATTAAAGCACGTTGTGATAACTGATATTTGGACCATGCGAGTTGTACCAGAAAAGTCAGAAAATTGACGAGCCTCCTCTGGATGGCCCACCCAAATTGCTAGTTCGTCTCGGGTCACTGATCTATCGGGATGACGTTTCTTGGCGCTAGGGGCGTGCATCCGAGGACACTGTACCGCATGTAGCAGAGGCTTGCAGTCCTATCGGTAATTCAGCTGGGCATGGGTACTCGTGCAATCCAGTTAGCCATGCGGCAATAAGATAGGTGTGGCTGGCAGGCGGGTATGGCCAGGATTGGTGTGGGCGCAGCGACCGGAAGGGAGTGAGGCAGAGTCTCGTAACATTCGGCACGGACTAACGATCGCGTTCCGCGTAAGCGTTCAGATCTTGGCGCGCTTGCCGCCGTTGCCTCAGCCACGGCGATGCTTCCCCTTCAAGCATGAACTTGTGCCAACCATCCGTAGCTTGTCTGCCGCAGACCGGCAACGCCGGCGAATGCCGTTGGTAGTGATTTCAATCTCTGACACAGGCATTTGCTTAAGACTATACTTTAGCCTCTTTGGTCAGACCGA
Organism: Ruegeria sp. BHSA118; assembly: GCF_059613405.1. Lineage (NCBI taxonomy): Bacteria > Pseudomonadati > Pseudomonadota > Alphaproteobacteria > Rhodobacterales > Roseobacteraceae > Ruegeria > Ruegeria sp. BHSA118. Next base: position 36,441 of record NZ_JBXWSM010000041.1, on the reverse strand, counting down.
CCTAGCAAGGTTCTGAAGCAATTCGGAGGTAAGAATCCAATCCGAACCGTCCGGGGTGTAGGATACGCGATAGGTTAATCTCATTCCAAAGTACTTTATATAAGATAGAGTATGCGTCCGTCTCCATATTTCCCGCTATGAGCGCAACAGATTCGAGCATACACTTATTGCGGTCTATCTTATTCAGCGAATTGTATTGAAGAAAGACCAGACAGCATCGAGTTTTTCAGGCTCTGATTTCCAAGCGAAAGGATTACCAATGAACCCTATAGTGTATAAAGCGCTCGTACCGAACCCTGCAAAGCACAAACGTACTGACGGCGACCGCCATGCGATCGCCCCGCAGACCAGAACCCGAACCGAGGCCGGCAGCACACTTCGGGTGCGAGCAACGCGTCCGGGTCTGTCAAATCCGTCTCTCATATCGTCGTATAAGGGATCGATCGATCGTCTGCTATTCGCATTTCCACCATATAGCCTTGCAGAACCTCTGTTTTACAAGGCGTACCAAGCGCTCATTTCCGAATTGCGTGCTGGAACACGTTTCATCGTGGCCTGTCTGGAAAGCGACAAAACGACAATCGAGCAGTGGTTTATCAACAATGGACACAGCGGCGCGAGCATTGAATGGTCCTTCTTGCCTCAGTTCACAAGTTTCACTGATTGGGCGGAAGACGCCTATGTTGGGATGGTTGATCTGGACGATGGCCAGCATTACCTCATGGAACCCTGGGAGTTCCTCCGGGCTGGCGATGCGCTTATCGCCGATGCCGTGGAAGAACATACAGGCAATATCCGAGCATCACAGTCACCGTTGATGTTTCAGGGTGGGAATTGTCTCGTTGCTGATGACCACTGGTTCTTGGGTAGGGACTATTTTTTTGACTGCATCGATTTGATCAGATCCAACCGGGCACCTGTCGCCCTCCCCGCCGGGACCACGGAAGGCGAGTTCGTTTTCACGTTGTTCAAAGAGTATTTGGACGCTGCGAGAGAACTGGTATTGCTGGGTTCGGAAAGGCCAATACCGCTGCCACCGATGGTGGGGACAACCGAAGGTGGGCGGCACTTTCTTGATTTGCCCACGGGAGGCAATGGGTCTTACCAGCCGATCTTCCATATCGATATGTTGATGTCGATAATTGGCGACAATGGTAGCGGCCTTGAGATTATGGTTGGAGATCCCGACCTTGCCGACACCATGTTGGGACGTCAAAGCCCTTACTCGCTTTCTGGAGAGTATCAAAAAATCGCTGACCAATTGTCAGGCTTGGGACTTACCGTTCACCGCAATCCGCTTGTACATTGGCCAACCGAAGAAAACACCCTCACGCTTGGTCAACTCGAACAAATAGCTACGGCCAACAACGATACGACCCTATTGGATGCCTGTGACGCGTTGCGCAGTCAGGGCGCCGGCGACGCATCACAAGTCACCGTTCGAGAGTGGCACCATATCACTTGGAACAATTGCCTCGTTGAGAACAGCTCGCAAAACGGGAAACACATCTATCTGCCTAACTTCGGCTTTGGCGATAAAGCAAATCTTCAGGCTCTCGATGAACACATGAAAACCATGTGGGAATCCTTCGGATACACGGTCCACATGCTCGGCGATTTCAACGCATTTGCTGAGAGAGCAGGTGTTGTTCATTGTATCTCGAAATATCTCGGCCGCTCAGATCCTCCTCTCACAAGCTGAAGCGATTTCCCGAACCAAGTGATGTTAGTCACACATTGGTGGCGCGCACCGGTTGCCCTTTGCGCGCCGCCACTTGGCATATTTTTCGCTCAAATCAGGTTTTCGCATGCATTGCTCAAGTGTGATCGAGAGACACTTTGTAGTTCGCGCCTACAAAACTGGCAGTGTTTTGGTTTTTTGAAGTAAATCCTCTAGAAAATTGCAATTTTTGGGGGCATTATCGTTCTATTATTTTGGGCCAATCGCCAATGTCCGAAGTCTTCAATTTGAGGACCTCGCAGGAGCCTAGGCTGCGAACATTGTTACACTTATTGATCCAAGCGCGATTAAGCCCGGTCCGAAATCCGATGACCCCAAGGTTATGCGTGATCGCGGACGCCAACAGACTGGCGAAAAAAGGGGTGCATGCATATGAGACAAGGTCGTTACCAAGCTGACAGCGGTCAGATTTCCTTTGATATCCGTGCTGAGCTGCGTGGCGACTTGGTCGTCCTTAGCGGAGATATACTTGCTCAAGGTCAGTTCGTGGCAGGCTTCCGAGGGACCACTGCTCGCCCTCAAACGATCTCTGAAGTCGTGGAAGCTCCGATCACATTCATCGGACATCCCAGACTGGACACAGGCCAAATCCGGATTGACGTCGACGACCGTGGGATCGGTGCCTTTCAGCTAACCGTCGATTTGCAAGGCGGCCTTCGTGACACTGTCGCTGGTCAGATCCGCTGGATCAGCAGACGTTTCCGGTCTCTTGCTATTGAGATCGACGGCCTTGACGGAACTGATGTTCGAACATCCTTTGTCGGAAATGACGGACAGACAATTTCACTTGCTTCGGCCTATGAAGCAGTCGGCTTCGATGTTGATATTCGTCAGGACCGCTTTGGTTGGATTGCCCCACGCGCCCAGGAAGCGCGCGGTTGGACACCGGCTGAGATGCATCGTGCCATGGAGCAGATCCGCACGGGTCCAGTTCACGGCACACTTCAGACCCATGTGTTTGTTTGCGGTTTCATGGCTGGTCCACGCAATCGCGGCGTGCTCGGCATCATGTATGATTGGGATGATGCCGATGAAAATGATCGTGCACGTGAAGGTGTTGCGATTTTCCATGATCATCCACTCTTGTCCGATCCGCGCTTTTCTGTCGAAGCGCGGGATCGCGAGTTCACCTACACGCTGATCCATGAAATCGGTCATGCGCTAAACATGCTGCACAGTTTTGATAAGGCACGCCCTACATCGCTCTCTTGGATGAACTACCCTGATGCCTTCCCTCTCGGGCACGAGGCACCGGAGTTTCACGACGGTTCAAACGAGTTCTGGTCGCAGTTTGAGCATGGGTTCGACGATCAGGAACTCAATCATTTGCGTCACGGGACCAGACGGGAAATCTACCCGGGTGGTTTTGAGTTCGGTCGATACGAAGAAGGATTGAGTTTGCCATTTGGAGGGCAGGTAAACCCGCACCGCCCTGCCCCAGGTCTGAACCCGCTTCGCGCCACGAGCGATCTTAAGCTCACGCTCGAACCGCTTAAGTCTAGCTATGAGTTAGGTGAACCTGTTTTCACGCGCATCGCCCTGCGCAATGTCGGCCGAACCGTGCGGGCTGTGCCCACCAAACTCGATCCCATTGAGGGCTTTCTGCAAATCGAGATCACTGAACCCGACGGACGCCGCTTCGACTATCGCCCGCCTATGCGGCTTTGCGCCAAATCGGAGCGCACGGCACTCATGCCAAACGAAGAGCTGACGGGTCATCCTGGCGCACCTCTTTTCGTTAGCGCCGATGGCCCGACTTTCACTAAGCCCGGACGCTATGTTCTTCGTGGTCGTTTGGCGGGGATTGACGGCTTTCAGATCGCCGAATCCGCACCGGTCAGCCTATCCGTCGATACCCCGACACAGGCGATCGAAAAGTTTGCCGAGACAGTATGGGAAACACCGGGCGCGCTTAGAGCGCTTTATCTCAGACACCCGCTTGCTGACAGGGAGGCCTGGCATGTGCTGGATGATGCGTCCAAACGGGCCAAGCTGCCAAGTCGCCGCGGTAACTCCACAGCTGATCATATCAATTATGTAAGCGCTCTTGGGTGGCTGACGCCTTTCGCTGATCTACAGGGACGCCAGGAGCTTTCAGCTGATGTCGGGCGTGCTCAGGAGATCATGAAAGACGTGCGCACGAACGCCCTCCCCCAATCGTGCGAACAACGCAAAGACACACTCGAGCTGCTCGTCTCAGAAAAGAGCCGAGCAAAACTCTATCCTTCTGAAACTGTCCCTACGCCGCCGGTGGCTGTCGACCCGATAGATATTCAAGTGCCACCTGCAGGGCTTTTTGGTTCAGCGGGCCTCGATTTGCCGGGTCAAGGCGACACGCCCGTCGATCCCTTTGTTCGCGTTGTCGACACGTTTCGAGGGCGGTTGCGTTTTGCAGATATTGTAACCTGGAACATCGAACAGCTTCACCGCGAGGATGAAACCGCACGCTTCCGTCGCGTTGCAAGGCTAATGCGCGATATGCGCTGCGATTATTGGGCCCTTCAAGAGGTGGACCTTGAAGCCCTTGAACGTCTAGTCTTTGAGCTCAACAATCTGTCGACCATTCGGTATGCCTATGACGGTGTTCGAGGCCGTGGCCAGCAATGCGGATGCGTATACCGAACGGACACTACGACAGTGCAGCAGCTTCGACCGCCGAGAGAGTTGTTTGAAGGCGAGATCGAAGTGGAGCTTCGTGACGGGTCAAAACGGAACAAGGATATTTTCCTGCGTGACCCGCATATTACTGAGGTAAGGGTCCGAAACGGAGACCATACGTTCGATTTCCGCTCAGCAAACGTCCACCTCAAGTCCACGGACTGGGACTATAAGGACAAGGGCAACGCCCACCGCTTGGCAGCAGCAGAGCGGCTGGCCAGTTGGGTTTCCGAAGATCGAGCCGCCACGAGCGAGATTGATTACTTCATCTTTGGCGACATGAACGGTGAGAGGGCATCGCAAGGACTGGGGCCATTCCTCGATCACGATGCGCTCGACGTACTGTCCGTTGGCATGCAGGAAAAGTATGGTGAGGAAAACTCGCTCACGCGCGTTGCGAGCCAGCGCACTCTCGACCATATCGTTGTGACTTCGGATACGTCAGCCCTGGCACCTTCGAATGATCTGGGTGAGCAGATCATCATACGTACGGACCGACGGATACCAAACTTCACAAGAACCCATTCCGATCACATACCGGTGGCCGCTCGCTTCATTATAGATGATGACGACCACTGATTGGCACGTTTGAGCAAGTATCAATTGCCGGACCCCGTCAACTACAGTCAAAGCCAATTCGCGAGGAACCACCGGCATGGCAGTCATCGAAAACCCAACTTACATGGAACACATTCGTCACTTTCTTATCGACGAAGATCACGCATGCATGTTTCCCTTTGGCAAAGACTATACAAGCTACATAGCCCTAAAGAATGCAGCGATTGAGGTCTATTCGGTCACCAAGCCGCCCAATGCACGCATGCCCGAGCCGGTCGCTCGACGATGGGATGAAGACAAATCGCAGAGCTTCCTCAACTGGATCACCAACGGGCACCCGCTTGGCGTCCCAAAACCAAAGAAGCCGAAGGTCGGTAGCACCGGCCGGGTTCGAAAGTCGCTTTCGGAACTGTCAGATGATGAGAAAGCTCTTTTGAAGAAAGCCTTCAAAGGCATCATGGAAAGGGACCCTGATGACCCTCAGAGCTACTTTAAAATAGCTGGGATTCACTGGTTTCCCAACACACCGCCAAACGAGGCTTTTTGCCAGCATCATGTGGTGCATTACCATATGTGGCACAGGGCCTATCTCTTACAATTTGAAGATGCGCTGCGTTCTGTTCCTGAGTGTGAAAACGTCACACTTCCCTATTGGGACTTTTCTGAGCGGCTTCCGGCTTGGATGTTTCGCGCTCCGTTCAAAAGCTACACGCTTCCCAGGGAGGTCCACCCCGACTATCCAGCTGGACACAAAACCGAGCGCGATACTGCGGCACAGATCGAAAGAAATTTCCGCGATGACCGTATTTTGGAAACGATCGATGACGCGCTTACCAAGCCAAGTTGGGAGACATTCAACCGAACGATTGAAGGCGCACATGACGCTGGCCATCCGGCCTGTGGTTCCAGTCTCGCAGCAGCTGACATTGCGTCGTTCGACCCGCTCTTTTGGTTCTTCCACGCAAACTGGGACCGCCTTTGGTGGCGCTGGCAGCAGACAATACAGGCGACAACGATTTGGTCTTTCCGCTCGACATTCTCCGATCCTACGACCGGCGTGTTTTTCACAACTCCGCTGAACCGATTGCGGCCAAATTTCATGGATGCCGACGAGACCATCGATTTGCATGCGCTTGACGTTACTTACACAATTCCGGCGACCGCGGCGCCGGTTGTTGTAGGCGATAACTTTGGGTCACTCGTCGCAATGGGCGGGTTCAGAACAGCCAAGGAGCCGATGATGTCTGTCCGGGTGCGGGACATCGATCGTCTTGTGATTCCCGGCTCGTTCCGTGTCAGCCTTCTTGCCAACGGCAAACCTGTTGCTCGGCGAAGCTTTTTCCAGTCCACGGTGCCGATCGATTGTCCGACTTGCCGAAAGACCGCGCTCATCAATCTCGACTTCAAGGTTCCACTTGAGAAGATCCTCGGTGCGCGCATGGATTTGCGGATTGAGGTGTTTGGGAAAGACGGAAAACCTAGACCCTTCCCCCTAAGCTCAGTCGGCAACCCGACCGTGAATGCGCGCTTGCCACTTGAACTTTAGCATTTGAAATCAGGAGAAGCATTGTGACTTTGGACAAATACACTCTTCACAAAGATCAACAAAGTGAACGCTGGCACCTCGAAAAAGAAGGCTCGGATCGGGCAAAATAGACCGGTTCTGTCGCAAACTTTGCTCCCAAATGTCATTCCGACTGCGGTTTTGATAACGCGCGCTAGGCTCCAGACTCATTGATTTACAGCCAGAACAGCACGGTAGCTGCTAGAGCGATGGCCGAAAGGAATACCTTTGGGCATCTGTCATATCGGGTTGCGACGCGCCGCCAATCCTTCAGGCGTCCGAACATGATCTCGATGCGGTTGCGTCGTTTGTAGCGGCGCTTGTCGTATCGGACAGGCTTGTCGCGTGACTTTCGACCTGGGTTACAGGGATTCATTCCCCTGTCATTAAGGGCTTCACGGAACCAGTCTGCGTCATAACCTCGATCTCCCAGCAGCCAGTCAGCCGATGGCAGACTGTTCACCAGAGCCTTGGTGCCTGTGTAACCGCTGACCTGGCCCGCAGATATGAAGAAGCAGATGGGGTGCCCGAGACCGTCAGTAACAGCGTGCAGTTTCGTATTCATGCCACCCTTGGTACGCCCTATCAGCCTGCCGCGCCCCCCTTTTTCAACCGCAGGCTGGAGGCTGTGCGGTGCGCTTTGAGGTATGTAGCGTCAATCATGGTGGTCTTATGATCGGTTCCTTCCGCAGCCAGCCTGGTCATGATCCGAGCGAACACACCCATATCGCTCCACCGCTTCCAACGGTTGTACAGTGTCTTTGGTGGTCCAAATTCACGCGGCGCATCGGACCAACGTAACCCATTGCGGTTGATGAAAATAATCCCGCTCAGTACACGACGATCATCAACTCTCGGTTTGCCATGGCTCTTTGGAAAGTAAGGCTGAAGCCGCGCCATCTGCTCGTCGGTCAGCCAGAATAGATTACTCATGTTATACCCCTGAAACTCAGGGGCTTGAATCACGCAGCCGAGATGACGGCAACCAAATTATTGGGTCCAGAACCTAGATCGACCAGGGTACGTAATTAACGTATGGGCCAACAGCGCGCCATCATCATCCATGCCTTCCAATGCGACAACGACCCGCAGCGCCTAAACTTAAACAGAAATCGAGCAACTAATAGGGGGTGGTCAGTAGGGTGGATAGAAAAGGTAGTTCTTAATCTAGCGCTCTGACAAAAAAACAAATTTTTGGGATTTATGGTGCCCAGGAGAGGACTCGAACCTCCACGTCCATACGGACACTAGCACCTGAAGCTAGCGCGTCTACCAATTCCGCCACCTGGGCAGGTGTCGTGGAGGGGCGTTTAAGCCTAGTCGCGGGGGGCGTCAACCAGATTCGGCGAGAATTTTTAAAGTTTTTTGAATTCAGTTCCTGGCCGGTGTTTTTCGCCGATGATTTTCAACACCGTCGCGGCGAATTAGCGCCTTGTTTGACTGGCCTGCGGGCGCTAGTTCTAGGGCGCAATTTCTCAGCAGGAGCCCTCTCATGTCGAAACTGGTGACGATTTTTGGCGGATCGGGATTTGTCGGTCGCTACATCGCGCGGCGCATGGCGAAAGAGGGGTGGCGTGTCCGGGTGGCTGTACGCCGTCCGAACGAGGCCATGTTCGTGAAACCCTATGGTGCGGTGGGTCAGGTCGAACCGGTGCTGTGCAATATCCGGGATGATGCCTCGGTGGCGCTGGCGATGCAGAGCGCCGATGCGGTTGTAAACTGCGTGGGTGTGCTGAACGAGCTTGGCAAGAACGGGTTTGATACCGTACAGGCCGAAGGAGCTGAACGTATCGCGCGTTTGGCGGCCGAGCAGGGCATCAAGCGGATGGTTCACATCTCGGCCATCGGTGCGGATGCGAATTCAGCCAGCGCGTATTCCCGGACCAAAGCGCATGGTGAAGCGGGCGTGTTGAAGCATATGCCAGACGCCGTGATTCTGCGTCCTTCGGTGATCTTTGGCACCGAAGACCAGTTCTTCAACCGTTTCGCCGGAATGACCCGCATGGGGCCGTTCCTGCCTCTGGTCGGGGCCGAGACAAAATTCCAGCCGGTTTTCGTAGACGATGTGGCGCAGGCTGCTGTCAAAGGTGTTCTGGGACAGGCAGAGCCGGGTGTTTACGAGCTTGGCGGCCCCGAGGTTAAGAGCTTTCGTGCCTTGATGCAGCAAATGCTTGACGTGATTCACCGTCGCCGCGTCATCATTGGTCTGCCCTTCTTTGCCGCGCGGATTATGGCAGGAGTGCTGGATATCGTTAAATTTGTCAGCTTCCAGTTGTTCCCCAACAACATATTGACTCGCGATCAGCTTAAGAACCTGCGTCATGACAATGTTGTCGCCGAGGGCGCAAAGTCTTTTGCAGATCTTGGGATCGTGCCGACCACGCTGGAATCGGTGTTGCCGGAATACCTGTGGAAATTCCGCCCCTCGGGTCAGTATGACGACATTCAGAACTCGGCCAAAAACCTGCGTATCTGATCAGCTGTAGGCCATGATCAAAAGTATCCCGCCAAGAATGACGCGGTAGATGACGTAAGGTGTGAAGCTGACGCTGCGCAGAAGCCGCATCATCAGGCTGAGTGCCAGCAAGGCCGAAAGAAAGGCAAACAGCGCCGCAATGGACCCATCCCGGGCCAGTTGCATATCGGCCCCGCGCACGGCATCCAATGCCAGCAGAGTGCCCGACGCCAGAATCGTCGGGATCGACATCAACATGGCAATCCGCGCGCCGTCTTCACGGGTATATCCCAATTGTCGCGCGCCCGTTATGGTTATTCCGGAACGGGACGTGCCTGGGATCAGGGCAAGAACCTGCCACAGACCCATGATCAGCGCGTCGCGTATTCCCCAGTTTTCGGCCTCTTTGGTTTCAGGAGCCTTCTGATCCACCCAATACAGCAGCAGACCGAAACCCAGCATTGTCCATCCGATGACCGTGATCGAGCGCATGGCCTGGCTCAACCCGGTGATGTGCAGAATGAGGCCCGCGATCACGGTAGGAACAGTTGCAACGATCAGGCCCAGAGCAAGCCGGGCCTGCGGTGTATCGGCCCGCCCGGTCAGCGCGCGCGGCAACCCGGAAAGGGCCTGTTTTACATCCGACCAGAAATACAGCACCACGGCGCCCAGGGTTCCCACGTGCACCGCGACATCAATGGCTTGTCCCTGATCTTGCAAGCCCGACAGGTTGGGCAGCAGGATCAGGTGGCCAGAAGACGATATGGGCAAAAACTCAGTGATTCCCTGAATGATTGCTACGAGAATCAGGTGAAATAAACTCATCTGCCCTGCCGTGCTGCTGCCACGTGTTCTTTGTGGGTTATGGGTATAAGGGCGATGGAAAAAAGGAAAGCGCGCATATAGGTCCGTATCGGATCTAAAATTTCCAATTATTTTCCTGTTTTCTCACGGACACGCCGCATTTTTTCAATTTAGGTCAGTATAATTGACTTTTCATCCAAATACGCATCCCTTAAAGAAACGGAACCTAGCCAATTCATGGAGTCTGACCCGTGGCCAAGCAACCGATGCTGAAATTTGTGCGGATCGACCGCGTCATGCCGGAAAAGCGTGCTGCCAATGACCGCAAGGACGACTTTGACGAGATCTATTCCGAGTTCGCTGCTGAAAAAGCAGCCGAACAGGCGAGTCGGTGCAGCCAATGCGGTGTTCCGTACTGCCAGTCGCATTGCCCGTTGCACAACAATATTCCCGACTGGTTGCGCCTGACTGCGACCGGACGCCTGGAAGAAGCCTATCAGGTAAGTCAGGCCACCAATACCTTTCCCGAAATCTGCGGGCGCATCTGTCCGCAGGACCGCTTGTGCGAAGGCAACTGCGTGATCGAGCAGTCGGGCCATGGAACGGTAACGATTGGTACGATCGAGAAATACATAACGGATACCGCATGGGAAAAAGGCTGGGTGCAGCCGGTCGCTCCATCGGCCGAACGCGCTGAAAGCGTGGGTATCATTGGTGCAGGCCCCGGTGGATTGGCCGCTGCGGATATGCTGCGCCAGGCTGGTATCCAGGTCACGGTATACGACCGCTATGACCGGGCCGGTGGCCTGTTGATGTATGGCATTCCGGGGTTCAAACTGGAAAAAGACGTTGTTCAGCGCCGCAATGACCTGTTGGCTGATGGTGGGGTCGAGTTTGTTCTGAATTGCGACGTGGATGCGGCCAAGTTCGAAGAAATCCGGGCCAGGCATGATGCCGTTATCATTGCGACAGGTGTCTACAAGTCGCGCGACCTGGCAATGCCGGGCAGTGGTCTGGCCGGAATCGAAAAGGCGATCGACTTCCTGACAGCCTCGAACCGGAAAAGCTTTGGCGACGAGGTCGAAGAATTCGACAATGGTCGCTTGAACGCCGACGGCAAGAAAGTCGTTGTGATTGGTGGCGGTGACACTGCGATGGATTGCGTCCGCACTTCGATCCGTCAGGGCGCGACATCTGTCAAATGTCTGTATCGCCGGGACCGGGCCAACATGCCGGGATCACAGCGTGAAACGCAGAATGCCGAGGAAGAAGGCGTGATCTTCGAATGGCTCAGCGCGCCCAAAGGGTTCACGGGTGAAGACACGGTCAAGGGTGTTATCGTTCAGAAGATGCGCCTGGGACAGCCCGACGCGTCCGGTCGTCAGGCCCCCGAAGTGATCGAAGGCGCGGATTATGTCGAAGACGCCGATCTTGTGATCAAGGCGCTTGGATTCGAACCTGAAGACCTGCCCACGTTGTTCGGACAATCTGACCTGCCGGTCACCCGTTGGGGTACGATCAAGGCGGCGTTCCAAACCGGCGAGACCGAAATGGACGGAGTCTATGCAATCGGTGACATCGTGCGCGGTGCCTCGCTGGTGGTCTGGGCGATCCGGGACGGTCGTGACTGCGCTGATGCGATCATCGAGCGCTTCAATGCAAAATCTGCCGTTGCGGCCGAATAATCCCGGCGATCAGGAGGCTTCGAAATGCCTGAATTGCAAGGCCATTGCATGTGTGGCGCGGTCACGGTGACGGCAACTCCGGCGCGGGATGCGCTGGGAGCCTGCCATTGCGATCAGTGCCGGCGCTGGACCAGTTCCATGCTGGTGACGTTTCAGGCCGAAGAAGGCTATGCCGCGCTTGGACCGGTCAAAACCTTCACTTCCTCTGACTGGGCCGAGCGCGCCTTTTGCGCCGATTGCGGCTCGGCGCTTTGGTATCGGATCACGCTTCCGGGCGAGATGCACGGCCAGACGCAAATGGCGGCAGGTCTGTTTGACAACGCCGCAGGCAACCCGCTGAAACTTGAACTTTACATCGACAAAAAGCCCCAGGGCTACGCGTTCGCAGGCGAACGCCGGCAGATGACCAAAGCCGAGGTCGAAGCCATGTACGCCCCCTCTGACGAAGGAGACAGCCAATGACCAAATATGATGCCGATTGGGTGCGGGCCGAAGAAGCCAAGCGCAAATGGATGGCTGAAAATGGTCTCTATTCCGAGGAAGAAGAGCATTCTTCCTGCGGTGTGGGTCTTGTTGTGTCCGTGGATGGAAAAGCGTCGCGCAAGGTTGTGGACGCCGGTATCGACGCTCTCAAGGCGATCTGGCACCGTGGCGCAGTTGATGCGGACGGCAAGACCGGTGATGGCGCGGGTATTCACGTGCAGATTCCGGTGTCGTTTTTCTACGATCAGATCAGGCGTACAGGCCACGAGCCCAAGTTGGACGAACTAATCGCCGTTGGTCAGGTTTTCCTGCCGCGCACCGACTTTGGCGCACAGGAACAGTGCCGGACCATCGTGGAAAGCGAAGTTCTGCGCATGGGCTATTACATCTATGGCTGGCGTCATGTGCCGGTCGATGTCACCTGTCTGGGCGAAAAAGCCAACGCCACCCGGCCCGAGATCGAGCAGATCCTGATTTCGAATTCCAAAGGTGTGGACGAAGAGACTTTCGAGCGCGAGCTCTATGTCATTCGTCGTCGTATTGAAAAGGCCGCCTCGGCTGCCGGTATTTCCGGGCTGTACCTGGCGTCGCTGTCCTGCCGTTCGATCATCTACAAGGGCATGATGCTGGCCGAGCAGGTTGCCGTCTTTTATCCCGATCTGATGGACGAACGGTTTGAATCCGCCTTCGCAATCTACCACCAGCGCTATTCCACCAACACTTTCCCACAATGGTGGCTGGCGCAGCCCTTCCGCATGTTGGCCCATAACGGTGAGATCAACACGCTGAAAGGCAACATCAACTGGATGAAAAGCCACGAGATCCGCATGGCGTCGTCGACGTTTGGGGATTATGCCGAGGATATCAAGCCGATCATCGCCGGAGGTTCGTCGGATTCGGCCGCATTAGACTCGGTTTTTGAGGTTCTGGTGCGTGCTGGTCGCTCGGCTCCGATGGCGAAAACCATGCTGGTTCCGGAAAGCTGGTCGAAACAGGCGGTGGAACTGCCGCAGGCGTGGCGTGACATGTATTCCTATTGCAACTCCGTCATGGAGCCGTGGGACGGCCCCGCCGCGCTGGCCATGACGGATGGCCGCTGGGTCTGCGCTGGACTGGACCGCAACGGCCTGCGTCCGATGCGTTACGTCGTGACTGGCGATGGACTGGTCATTGCAGGATCCGAGGCTGGCATGGTGCCGATTGATGAGTCCACAGTGACCGAAAAAGGCGCGCTGGGCCCCGGTCAGATGCTGGCCGTCGACATGAAAAAGGGCAAGCTGTACCGCGACACCCAGATCAAGAACAAGCTGGCTGCCGCACTGCCGTTTGGCGAATGGGTCGGCAAGATCAACGATCTGGACGAGGCGCTGGCAGGCGTGACCGAAAAGCCGATGTTCTCGGGCGAAGATCTGCGCAAACGCCAGATCGCGGCAGGCTATTCGGTCGAGGAGCTGGAGCAGATTCTTGCGCCCATGGCTGAAGATGGCAAAGAGGCGCTGGCGTCCATGGGTGACGACACGCCCTCGGCGGTTCTGTCCAAGCAATACCGCCCGCTCAGCCATTTCTTCCGCCAGAATTTCTCTCAGGTCACCAACCCGCCGATCGACAGTTTGCGCGAATACCGCGTCATGTCCTTGAAAACCCGGTTCGGGAACCTGAAGAACGTGCTGGATGAGGACAGCAGCCAGACCGAGATCATCGTTCTGGAAAGCCCCTTTGTCGGAAACGCACAATGGAATGAACTGGTTGGGCACCTCAACGCTCCGCTGGCCGAGATCGATTGCAGCTTTGAGCCCGGTCAAGGTGCGCTGAGCGCTGCTTTGGCCCGTGTCAGAGCCGAAGCTGAAGAGGCTGTCCGGTCTGGTGCCGGGCATCTGGTGCTGACCGACATGAACTCGGGTGAAGATCGGGTGGCGATGCCGATGATCCTTGCCACCAGCGCAGTGCACTCACACTTGACCCGTCAGGGCCTGCGGACGTTCTGTTCCTTGAACGTACGCTCGGCTGAATGTGTGGATCCGCATTACTTTGCGGTTCTGATCGGCTGTGGCGCGACCGTTGTGAACGCCTATCTGGCCGAAGACTCGCTGGCCGATCGTATCGATCGTGGGTTGCTGGACGGCACCCTGACCGAAAATGTTGCGCTCTATCGCGAAGCCATCGACCAAGGCCTGTTGAAGATCATGGCCAAGATGGGGATCTCGGTGATCTCGTCCTATCGCGGCGGCCTGAATTTCGAGGCTGTTGGCCTGAGTCGCGCGATGGTGGCCGAGTACTTCCCGGGTATGACCAGCCGTATTTCCGGCATCGGCGTCAAGGGGATCCAGGCAAAGGCCGAGGAAATCCACGCCAAGGGCTGGAACAGTGGCCTGGATGTTCTGCCGATCGGCGGTTTCTACAAGGCACGGAAATCGGGTGAAACCCACGCGTGGGAAGCGACCTCGATGCATATGATGCAGATGGCGTGCAACAAGGCGTCCTATGAGCTGTGGAAGCAGTATTCTGCCAAGATGCAATCGAATCCGCCGATCCATCTGCGCGACCTGATGGATTTCAAACCATTGGGTAAACCGGTGCCGATCGAAGAGGTTGAATCGATCACCTCGATCCGCAAACGGTTCGTCACGCCGGGCATGTCGCTGGGCGCGCTGTCGCCTGAGGCGCACAAGACGCTGAACGTGGCGATGAACCGGATCGGTGCGAAATCCGACAGTGGTGAAGGGGGTGAAGACCCGGCGCATTTCGTGCCGGAGCCGAATGGTGACAACCCCTCGGCCAAGATCAAACAGGTGGCCTCGGGCCGGTTCGGTGTGACCGCCGAATACCTGAACCAGTGTGAAGAGCTGGAAATCAAGGTTGCCCAGGGTGCGAAACCGGGCGAGGGCGGTCAGCTGCCGGGCATGAAGGTCACCGACCTGATCGCGCGTCTGCGGCACTCGACCAAGGGCGTAACGCTGATCTCGCCGCCGCCGCATCATGACATCTACTCGATCGAGGATTTGGCGCAGCTGATCTATGACCTGAAACAGATCAACCCGCGCTGCAAGGTGACGGTGAAACTGGTGGCGTCCTCGGGCGTGGGCACGATTGCCGCTGGCGTGGCCAAGGCCAAGGCCGATATCATCCTGATCTCGGGTCACAATGGCGGCACCGGGGCATCGCCCGCGACCAGCATCAAATATGCGGGCCTGCCGTGGGAAATGGGCCTGACCGAGGCGCATCAGGTGCTGGCGATGAACAACCTGCGCGATCGCGTGACCCTGCGCACCGATGGCGGTTTGCGCACCGGGCGTGACATCGTGATGGCCGCGATGATGGGGGCCGAGGAATACGGCATCGGCACCGCCGCCCTGATTGCCATGGGCTGTATCATGGTGCGTCAGTGCCAGTCGAACACCTGCCCGGTTGGTGTGTGTACGCAGGACGAAAGTCTGCGCGCCAAGTTCACCGGCAACGCGGACAAGGTCGTCAACCTGATCACCTTCTACGCGCAGGAAGTGCGCGAGCTGCTGGCCAGCCTTGGCGCGCGTTCCGTGGATGAAATCATCGGTCGGGCTGATCTGTTGGCGCAGGTTAGCCGGGGTTCGGCACACTTGGACGATCTGGACCTCAACCCGCTGCTGATCACAGTCGATGGCGCGCATAACATTGTGTACAATCGCGACAAGGACCGCAACGCCGTGCCCGACACGCTGGATGCCGAGATTGTGCGCGATGCGGCGCGGTTCCTGAAGGACGGTGAGAAGATGCAACTGTCTTATGCAGTGCAGAACACGCACCGGACCGTGGGCACTCGGGTTTCCAGCCACATCGTGCAGAATTTCGGCATGCGGAACACGTTCCAGGATGACCATCTGCACGTGAAACTTCAGGGGTCGGCCGGTCAGTCCCTGGGGGCTTTCGCGGCTCCGGGTCTGAAGCTGGAAGTATCGGGGGATGCCAATGACTATGTTGGCAAAGGGCTGTCTGGCGGCACGATCGTTGTGCGCCCGCCGCAGGTCAGCCCGCTGAAGGCGGATGCCAACACGATCATCGGCAACACGGTTCTCTACGGTGCAACTGACGGCCATCTGTTCGCGGCTGGCCGCGCGGGTGAACGGTTTGCAGTGCGCAACTCGGGTGCCAAAGTTGTGGTTGAAGGGTGTGGCTCGAACGGGTGTGAGTACATGACCGGCGGTGTGGCCGTGATACTTGGTGACATCGGGGCCAATTTCGGTGCCGGGATGACCGGTGGCATGGCATATCTGTACGATCCTGAAGGCAAGGCCGAAGCGTTGATGAACAAGGAAACGCTTGTGACCTGCCCCGTCACTGTGGACCATTGGGTGGATCAGTTGAAAGCCCTGATCACGCGTCACGCCGAGGAGACTTACAGCCGCAAGGCCGCGGATATCCTCCAGCATTGGGACGTGGAAAAGGGCAACTTCCTACAGGTTTGTCCCAAAGAAATGCTGAACAAGCTCAGCCACCCGCTGAGCGAAGAAGTCACGGCAGTTCCGGCTGAGTAAGCCGAAATTCCTTCAAAAAACCGGCCCCGCGTGCCATTTGCAGCACGCGGGGCCCTGATTTTGGTGAGGTTTCAGTGGAATTCTTGCCTGCTCTCCCGAATTTCGCCATGCTTTTTTCACCTTGTAGTGATAGCCATGGCCTGTTTCGGTTTCCAATGGTGACAGAGTAGGGGCAACAGGATGCCAACGACATATCGCGATCAGTTCTTCACCTTTGATCCCGCAAGTCCGCCACCAGCGGGAACGGCCGTCGCGGTCAGCAGTTTCAACATGACTGACGCGAATGATGACAATCTTATTGACGCGCCCAGTGGCGATACGGTCAACGGGCAAGACGTTACAAATTCCTGGCCAGGCGATACTGTAACGATCAACGTGTCAGGCGTTGGGAACGTGACCTATACAGGAACCACCTTTTACCTGGCCGATGGATCGCGGGTTTTCACCCCGACAGACGGCCAGGTGCTTCAGCCCGGAACGCTGGTGTCGACCACTTTTGTCAACACGCAAGGCCCCCTGAATGTCGGAAATCTGGGGCCACCGTGTTTTACGGCCGGGACCATGATCGCCACTCCGGAAGGTGAGCGCGCGGTTGAGGATTTGAAGGCTGGTGATCTGGTCATCACGGTGGATCATGGACCACAACCATTGATCTGGGTCGGGTGTACAACCGTTGCAGCCGAGGGCAAACTGGCCCCAATCCGTTTCGATGCGGGGGTGTTCGGTCTGGATCGTCCCTTGCTGGTTTCACCGCAGCACCGGATGTTGATCGAAGACTGGCAGGCGTCCTATCTGTTCGGTCATACCGAAGCGCTGGTTCCGGCGCATACTCTGGTCAACGATGATACGGTGACACGGGTCGAGGGCGGTGAGGTTGAATATTTCCACCTCTTGTTCAAACAGCATGAGATCGTTTTCGCCAACGGAGCAAAAAGCGAAAGCTATTATCCCGGGCACGCGTTGTCGGCCTCGGATCGTGAAACGCAAAGCGAAGTGCTGCACTTGTTTCCCGAGTTGACCGGGCTTGATCCGATGTCGCTGAAAACCGCGCGCCCGATCGTTCATCCGCGCGAGGCGCGTGCTTTCGCGATTTAGGCCGTTTCAAACCGGAACCTTGCGTCGTATAGCTGAGACATGGCGAAGAAAGCAGCCCGCAAATCCGGCGGTAAAAAAAGCAAGGCATCCAGAAAGAGAGAACCGGCGGCGCGACAGATCCGCCGCTGGGCAACGCGAGCGGTCATGGCGGTTCTGGGCCTCGTGGTTGCTCTGGTCCTGATCTATTCGGTGGTGAACCCTCCTGTCACCCACACCATCTGGTCGGAATGGCGCCGGCTGGGAAAGGTTGAACGCGAATGGGTCCCGTTCGAAGACATGGCGCCGATCATGGCAAGATCAGTTGTTGCAGCCGAGGACGCGAATTTCTGCCTGCATTGGGGCTTTGACGTCGAAGCCATCCGCGATGCGCTTGAGGATGGCGGCAATCGTGGTGCCTCGACCATCACGCAACAGGTGGTGAAGAATGTGTTCCTCTGGCAGGGCCGCAGCTGGGTGCGCAAGGCTTTGGAAACCTCGATCACGCCGGTGGTTGAAATATTCTGGAGCAAGCAGCGTATTCTTGAGGTGTATCTGAATGTCGCCGAAACCGGAAATGGCGTGTTCGGGGTCGAAGCCGCCGCGCAACGCTATTTCAACACCAGCGCGGCAAAGCTGACGTCGGTTCAAGCGGCGCGGATTGCCGCAATCCTGCCGTCCCCGCGCAACCGGTCGGTCACGGATCCGACTGCGCGCACCCGCAGACGGGCGGCTTCGATCCTCGATGGGGCGGCCACCATCCGCGCAGATGGTCGCGCGGATTGTTTCGAGGATTGAAACCCGCTATCTGCCAAGGCTAAATCTGTCGGGTATTCACTGGTTCGATTGGAAGTCCATGGCGCGTCTGTTTCACGTTCCCCTCTCTCCGTATTGTCGCAAGGTTCGTCTGTCGCTGGCGGAAAAGAAGATCGAGGTTGAGCTGGTAGAAGAGCGATACTGGGAACAGGATCCTGATTTTCTGCGGCGCAACCCGGCGGGAAAAGTACCGGTGTTGCGTCTGGACGGCCAGATCATGTCGGAAAGCGCGGCGATCTGCGAATACATCGAAGAAACCCGCCCTGAGCCAGCTTTGATGCCGAAAACCCCCGAAGCCAGATTCGAAGTAAGACGGCTGGTCGGGTGGTTCGACGACAAGTTTCACCAAGAGGTGACATCGAAGCTGTTGTATGAGCGAGTGAACAAAAAGGTGACAGGACAGGGGTATCCGGACAGTAAGAATGTCAAACAGGGTGCCAAGGCGATCAAGTACCATCTGGATTACATGGCGTGGCTGCTGGATCACCGCCGTTGGTTGGCCGGGGATCAGATGACATTGGCGGATTTCGCGGCCGCGGCGCATCTGTCTTCGCTGGATTACATCTCGGACGTGGACTGGAACCGCAGCCAGGTGGTCAAGGACTGGTATGCCAAGATCAAATCTCGACCGGCATTTCGGTCCATTCTGGCGGATCAGGTGCCAGGGTTCCGGCCGCCGCCCCATTACGCTGATCTGGATTTCTGATAGGGTGCGCAAGGGGGGCTGTCTGCCCCCCATCGCGCCATGGGCGCGATTCCCCCCGAGGATATTTTTGGCCAGATGAAGAACGGATCGGATCTTAAGGAAAAGCTGGTGCAACAAGCCTTGGCAGAGGGGTTTGTTGCCTGTCGCGTGTGCCGCCCTTGGGATGTTCCACAGGTGCCGAAACGATTGCGGGCCTATCTGGACGCCGGGTACCACGGGCAAATGGGATGGATGGCCGAGCGCACGCATTGGCGTGGCGATCCTGCCGCCCTTTGGCCCGAGGCGCAATCGGTGGTCATGTTGGCCGAAAGCTATACGCCGGAACATGACCCGACAGAGATCCTGAATCATCCGGATCGTGGTGCAATTTCGGTCTATGCGCAGAACAAGGACTATCATGATCTGGTCAAGAAGCGGCTGAAGCGGTTGGCGCGATGGCTGATTGCTGAAGCCGGTGGTGAAGTGAAGGTATTTGTCGATACCGCGCCGGTTCCCGAGAAGGCGCTGGGATATGCCGCTGGACTGGGGTGGCAGGGCAAGCACACCAATCTTGTAAGCCGAGAATGGGGAAGTTGGGCCTTCATAGGGTCTGTTTTCTCTACTCTGGACCTACCGGCAGACAATTCAGAGATTGACCATTGCGGGTCGTGCCGCGCCTGTCTGGACAGTTGCCCGACCGATGCGTTTCCGGCCCCGTATCAACTGGATGCACGGCGGTGCATTTCATATCTGACCATTGAGCATAAAGGCCCGGTGGACCATGAGTTGCGCGGTAAGCTGGGCAATCGGATCTATGGCTGCGACGATTGTTTGGCGGCCTGTCCATGGAACAAGTTTGCTGTCGCCGCGAGCGATATGCGCTATGCTGCCCGGGACGATCTGAAAGCGCCCGGCTTGGAAGAACTGGCAGCGTTGGACGATGCCGCTTTTCGTGCAAAGTTTTCGGGCTCGCCGATCAAACGCATCGGGCGGGACCGTTTCGTGCGCAATGTTCTGTATGCCATTGGAAACTCGGGACAGCCGAAATTGAAAGCAGTGGCTCAGCGTCTGTTGGAGGACCCGGATGAGACCGTGGCAGAGGCGGCGCGCTGGGCGGTGGAACAACTGTCATAATTGCCGCAAACAGGCTGGACGTGTCGTGCATAACCGCTAAACCCATCCGCAGCGAACAGACAGGAGGACCCGATGACGTTGTCTTTGGGGGTAGATACGGGCGGGACCTATACCGACGCGGTGTTGATCAGGGATGAGAAAGAGGTCATCGCCTCGGCCAAGTCGCTGACCACCCGGGCGGATCTGGCGATTGGTGTGGGCAAGGCGATCTCGTCTGTGCTGGCAGAGGCGCAGGTCACACCGGATCAGATTTCGATGGCGTCATTGTCGACGACGCTGGCCACGAATGCTCTGGTCGAGGGGCAGGGTGGCCGTGTCGCGTTGATCTATATCGGGTTCAAGGACAGTGATCTTGAAAAACACGGGCTGAAAGAGGCGCTGAAGGGCGATCCGGCCCTGGTGATTGCAGGTGGGCATACTCATTCCGGTGGGCAGGCTGACGCCTTGGATATCGCAGCGCTTAAGGCCTTTTTAGACTCGCATAAGGGGATTTCCGGCTTTGCGGTTGCTGCGCAGTTCGCCACCCGCAACCCGGCGCATGAGCTGGAAGCGGCGCGCATAATCTCGGAAAGAACCGGGGCGCCGGTGACCTGTTCGCATCACTTGTCCGCCAAGCTCAATGGTCCGAAACGCGCGGTGACGGCTGTGCTGAATGCGCGGCTGATCGGGATGATCGACCGATTGATCGGGCGTGCACAGGATCAGCTGCACGCGCTGGGAATTTCGGCGCCGATGATGGTGGTGCGTGGCGATGGCGCCCTGATGAGCGCGGAACAGGCCCGGGAACGGCCGATTGAGACTATTCTGAGCGGGCCTGCGGCTTCTATCGTCGGGGCGCGGTGGCTTACCGGAGCGGACAATGCGCTGGTCTCGGACATCGGGGGAACAACCACTGATGTGGCGCTTATCCGGGACGGAAAGCCCGCGATCGACCCGGCCGGGGCACAGGTGGGTGGGTTTCGCACCATGGTCGAAGCCGTGGCGATGCGAACCCACGGTCTGGGCGGCGACAGCCAGGTTCATGTTGCGACCGAAGGGTTGCGGGGCGGTGTTTTCCTGGGCCCGCGTCGCGTGTTGCCCGTTTCGCTGATCGCATCAGAAGCACCCGACGTTGTGCATTCTGCACTGGATGAACAATTGCGGGCCACGACCGTGGGCGAGCATGATACGCGTTTTGCCCGCCGCGTGCCCGGCATCCATGCCGAAGGAGTCGGTGCGCGGGAAGAAAGCCTGCTGGAGAGGCTGGGAGATCGCGTTCTGCCCCTGAGCGCGTTGCTGCGGTCGCGGATGGAGAACGGGGCGTTGATGCGTCTGGTCGATCGCGGAATCATCCAGGTGTCTGGGGTTACGCCATCTGATGCCAGCCATGTGTTGGGGCGGGTTCAAGCCTGGGATGTCGATGCGGCGCGCAAGGCATTGGAACTGATGGCACGCAAACGGGTCGGGTCAGGGGATATGTTGGCAAGCTCTCCCGAAGCGCTGGCCCGGATGATCGTGGACCAATTGACAGAGCAGACCAGTTTGACTTTGTTAGAGGCTGCTTTTGACGAAGAGCAGGTTGGTTTTGGTCTGCCACCGCATGATTTGGCGCGTCATGTGCTGACACAGCGTGGGTTGGCACAACACCGTGGGTTGCTGTCGCTGAGCGCTGCTTTGAATGTGGATGTGGTTGGCCTTGGGGCGTCGGCCCCCAGCTATTACCCTGCGGTGGGTGAGCGGTTGCATTGCCGAATGATCCTGCCGGAACATGCGGGCGTGGCCAATGCGATTGGCGCTGTCGTGGGGCGATTGACCTTGCGGCGCTCGGGCACGGTTACATCCCCGACCGAGGGCCGATATCGCGTGCATCTGGAGGACGGCCCTCAGGATTTTTCTGCGTCGGATGAGGCTTTGGCTTTGTTGGAACGTGTTCTGAGGTCTGAGGCCGAAGGAGCTGTACGAGAAGCTGGGGCGGAAGATATCAGAGTGATCGTGGATCGGGACATCAAAACCGCGCGGGTCGAAGCCAAGGACGTTTTTGTCGAGGCGATGATCACGGTCGAGGCAAGCGGGCGTCCGAGGGTGGCCGCAGGCTAGCCCCCCTGAAAGCTTCAGAGGGGCCGGGCAGGTGGTGCTTTATTCTGCTGCGCTTGAGCGTTTGGGCAGGACCCAATCCTGACGCGGGAAGTGGCAGGTATAGCCGTTCGGGATCCGCTCCAGGTAATCCTGATGCTCTGGCTCGGCTTCCCAGAAGTCTCCGACAGGTTCGACCTCGGTCACGACTTTTCCGGGCCACAAGCCGCTGGCATTCACGTCGGCGATGGTGTCCAGGGCCACCTGTTTCTGCGTGTCATCCACGAAGTAGATCGCAGATCGATAGCTCATGCCGAGATCGTTGCCCTGACGGTTGACCGTGGTCGGGTCATGGATCTGAAAGAAGAATTCCAGCAGGTCGCGATAGCTGATCCGAGACGGATCGAACCAGATCTCGATCCCTTCGGCGTGGGTGCCGTGATTGCGATAGGTCGCGTTGGGCACGTCACCGCCGGTATAGCCGACACGCGTACGCGACACGCCCGGCAGTTTGCGGATCAGGTCCTGCATCCCCCAGAAGCAGCCCCCGGCCAGTACAGCGCGTTGCTCGGTCATCAGATATCCTCCACATGAATCAGGTATTCGCCGTAACCTTCGGCTTCCATCTCATCCCGATGAATGAACCGAAGCGAGGCAGAGTTGATGCAGTACCGCAAACCGCCATGTTCACGCGGGCCGTCCGGGAAGACATGCCCCAGATGGCTGTCGCCGTGTTTCGAACGAACCTCGGTCCGGATCATACCATGCGTGGTATCGCGGAACTCTTCGACATGTTCGTGCACGATCGGCTTGGTGAAACTGGGCCAGCCGCACCCGGATTCGTATTTGTGGGTCGAGGCAAAGAGCGGCTCACCCGATACGATATCCACATAAATGCCCGGTTCCTTGTTGTTCAGGTATTTCCCGGTGCCCGGACGTTCTGTACCACTGCGCTGGGTGACGTGAAACTCTTCGGGCGAAAGCGCAGCAACGGCCGTGGGGTCTTTGGTATAGCGAGTCATGGATCCTCCGGCTGAAATAGTGTTTGCGCCATTATCTGGGGGCTGCGGGGCGGAAAGCAAAGCGATATTTCAAACCGCTCTCGCAGTCGTGCAAGTGATCTGAACAACAATGACGCGCGTATCAGGATGAAAGGGAGGACAAGACATGATGAGATTGCTGCTTTTGACTGCCCTGATCTTGCTGGGCCGCGCCGTTCAGGCGGCGCCGCTGACCGGCGAGTTCGACTCGATCGACGGAGGCACATTGGCCATCGAAGATTGGCGCGGCCAACCCATCCTGGTGGTCAACACCGCGTCCCAGTGTGGGTTTACCGGGCAATACAAGGCTCTGCAAAAGGTGCATGAGGCCTATTCCGGCAAAGGGCTGGTCGTTCTTGCGGTTCCGTCGGATTCGTTCAACCAGGAACCTGGGTCCGCGGAAGAGGTGAAACAGTTCTGTGAATTGAATTATGGGCTGACCCTGCCGATGACGGATATCACTCCGGTCAAAGGGGCTGACGCCCACGCGTTCTACAAGGCCGTTGCCGCGCAGACCGGGTTCACGCCCAAGTGGAACTTCAACAAAATCCTGATCGATTCTGAGGGTGAAGTCGCGGCGACCTTCGGGTCAGATGTCAAACCCGATTCCCGCAAACTGCTGTCTCAGGTCGAAGCTTTGCTGCCCTGAGCGGGCTGGCGTGAAAGCTGAACCGCAAGAATGCCAAGGGTTGTAACGGTAACGCCAACCGCATCCATCGCGCCCAGCTTCTCGCCCAGCAGGATCGCCGCGATGGTGACCCCGAACACAGGGTTCAAAAAGTGGAAGGTGGCGGCTCGAACGGCTCCGATCCGGTCCAGCAGCAGGAACCAGATCAATGTCGCCAGCAATCCGGGGAAAAGGGTTGTGTAGGTAAAGGCCAGCGCCAGCGGCAGCGTCGGGTGGATGTAGATGGTTTCAAAGATCGGAGCAGCCAGAAACAGCGTGGCTGAACCAACCAGCATTTGCAGGCCGACGACCATCATGAAGTTCCCGCCGGATGTTGCACCGCGAACGGCCAACGTTGCAAAGGTCAAGGCAAGCGCACCCAAACCGCAAAGCGCGACGCCGAACATATCAACGCCCGCGCTGATCCGGCTGCTCATGATAAGGGCGACTCCGGCGAAACCGGCAAACAGACCCGATACACCCAGCGGGCGCAGCTTTTCGCCGAAAATCAACCACCCCGCCAGCGCCACCAACAAGGGCATGGTGGATGCGATAATGGCCGCGACCGAAGCCTCGACCGTTTGCATTGCATAGAAATTCAGACCCAAATACAGGGCATTTTGGCAGATCCCGAACAATATCGTTGCGCGCCATTGGTTTCGGGTCAGGTGCCAGCTTTGCCCCATCGCGCGGGCAATCATGACCCCCAGAACACCAGAGATCAGAAACCTCAAGGCCAGCGAAAACAGGGGGGACGCATCCGCCACGATAATACGCGCCGAGGTAAAGGCAGATGACCAGATCAGGGCAAATGTCAGCCCCATGGCTATGGCGCGCAGATCCATGGAGACCCCCTGTCTCTTTGCGCGGACTGTCCCTGATTTCGGGATCGGTCGCAAGCAGTGCGCGTCAAAAAAGACACATGCGTGATGCAAGAAATGTCTTGCGCATGTTTATATTGATTGACTGACCAATTAAAGATATCGGCGGCAGGACCTGACATATCAAGGGAGGTTTGTCGGTGCTTCTGGAGTACATTCTATCGTTCGGCGTCCTGCTGGCATTGGGGCTGGTCGCTTTCTTCGTCGTGAAATGGTGGAACCTGCGCTGTGTCGGCGTGACACCGGTTCATCTGTTCACGTTCATCGCGATTCTGTTCACATCCGGCCTGGATGTCGGCCTGATCATGTTTCCACTGACCGAATTCGGAGGATACGCCGAGGACCCGGCCTATGCCTTTGCCAACCCGCTGGCGATCGAATTCGGATTCTGGGGTTTCCTGATCTGGGCCTTCTATTTCCTGACGGCCTTCTACTTCTGTGTGATCGAACCCCGCGTGAAGTTCTTTGAGATCCCGCTGGTCAAGCTGATCAACAACGTGGTGATCATCGGCACATGCGCCTTCACCGCCAGCCTGTTCCTGATCTACCTGCCGGGCTATCTGCCCGAGGTCGGAGATGGCGAATCCGTCGTCACCACCTTCTACATCATCGTGTTTGTCGTCATTCTGGCGGCGGCCTATTCCTCGACCGATCTGAAATACGTTCGCATCCTGTCCGTCGGTTCGACCTTTTTGTTCCTTGCCCTGATTCTGGGCATGTGGGCAGCCGCAGGTATGGGCGTGACCGGGTTCGTGGAAACCGGCAGCAATATCGGCGCCTATTTCGCCAGCCTGCACAAGTTCGTCCTGCCATTGACTGACTATCACGCGTTCTACCTGTTCTGGTGGTTTGCATGGTCGATCATGATCGGACAGTTTACGTCGCGTTTTGTTGGTGGCTTGAAAACATGGCAACTGCTGGCCGCGCTGTTGATCTTCCCGTCGATCCCGCTGGGGATCTGGTTCACCGTTCTTTACTATTACCACCTGAACGGCATCAGTACCGCAGGCATCACCAACATTGCGATGGTGATCGTGGGTGTGACGTTCGTGATCAACTCTCTGGACTCGCTGATCCGTCTGTACACCGACAACCTGAACCTGACCGTCGAGCGGTTCGGAAAGGCGATCTATGTGGCTGGCAACGTCGCGCTGCTGTTTGTCCTGACCCTGCTGTTCCAAAGCCAGTGGCTGCAAATCCAGTGGATCGGAGCAGTCGTGGTTGGACTGTATCTGGCCTGCGTCGTCTATATCCTGATCACCAAACGCCAGGAGGTAATGAGCATCGACTCTATGCCGGAAGACCGTGATCTGGATTTCCACAAGGTTGAAACGGTCCACTGACCGGTTCAGCGACACGGAACAGAAACGGGCGCCTCTGGTGCCCGTTTTTGTTTTGACCGCACGATATCGCTGTTCTGAACAATCTGGGGGCCTTTCAACCACGCGGCACCCCAACACGGGCGGCGGTCGTCTTTGCGGCACGATCAAAATGAACGTTGCCCGCGCTGCGATCAACTCGCCCGTCAAATGAAGTTGGGCAAGGCTACTCGTCAACCGCCGGATAGATGAACCCGTTTACCGGGTAGGGACTGCCGTAGCGGCCCGGTTGGCTTTCAACCCGAACCAACGTCCAGTCATTGTTTTTGGAGACATCCCTGACTCCCATCTTCAGCGACACCTTGTTTCGGTGCCAGTTGGCATGATTCACGATGACTTCCCGGTCGGTGACGATATCGGATACGACAGCCACATGGCCCAGGGGCATTCCGCGGGTTGCCCGAAACGACATAACTGCGCCAACAACCGGTTCCTTGCCGCGATCGAACACTTGCTGCGCCCTTCCCCACCAGTCTTTCGCATTGCCGCGAATTTCAATACCGCTGAGGTCTCGGGCGTAGGGCACGCACCATACTCTTTGTCCTCTGGCCCGCTTTTTCGAGACCTCTTGCAGCGCCATCAACTGACGGTCAGGGTCGAGATTTTCATTGTTGGTGTTTTGCGCGCAGGCAGAGACAAGAGTGATAAGACCCACCGCAATCGCGGAACGGGCGCTGCCGGACAAGCGCGGCCAAGTCGATTTCTTTTTACAGACGCTGTTTTGCAAGATACTTCATTGCCGGTTCAAAGACTGACGAAGTTGTAAGGTGATCAGACAAGTCTTGAAAAGAGGCGCGCAAACGCCACGGCAAGATTCTGCCAGTTCTCTGACCCTGAAGGCGCATTTTCACCTTGGTGGCGTATTCCGGGCCGAAATATGATGTGCGAAACGAGTTCAAAACCCGCAGGCACAAAATAATCAAGACGATAGAAAAAAGAGCCCCCCGAAGGCGGCCCTTTATCGTTGGCTAGAAAAGTTGAAATCAGCCGTTCACGCTGTCTTTCAGTGCCTTGGCGATGGTCATTTTCACAACCTTGTCGGCTTCTTTGGTGAAGGTTTCACCAGTGGCCGGGTTGCGAACCTGACGCTCGGGCCGCTCGCGGCAGTAGATTTTGCCGACGCCGGGCAGGGTCACTGCGCCACCGGCCGAAACTTCGCGGGTAATCAGGCCGGTGATGGCCTCCAGCGCAGAGTTTGCGGATTTCTTGTCGGTTCCCATTTCCTCAGCGAGAGCAGCAACCAGCTGAGTCTTTGTCATAGGCTTTGCCATTTCTTGGTCTCCTTAACGTGCCCGATCTATAGGGCCTCACCGCGTAACTGTAACGGGATATTGTGGCCAAACACAACGAATAGTAGCGCCGAAACCCCTAAAAATATGGGGAAAACGTTGCTTTTTTGCGTCAGAGGAAGGCCGTTTCGTCGAAGGAGCGCAGTTTCCGGCTGTGCAAACGCTCCAACGGCATGCCGCGCAGATGTTCCATCGCCTTGATGCCGATGGCCAGATGACGGCTGACCTGAGTGGTATAGAACGAAGACGCCATGCCTGGCAGCTTCAATTCTCCGTGCAGGGGTTTGTCGGACACGCACAGCAAAGTGCCGTACGGTACGCGGAACCGATAGCCGTTCGCGGCAATGGTGGCACTTTCCATATCCAGCGCGATTGCCCGGGATTGGCTGAGGCGCTGGACCGGGCCGGACTGATCGCGCAATTCCCAGTTTCGGTTGTCGACCGAGGCCACAGTGCCCGTCCGCATGATCCGCTTCAGCTCATACCCTTCCAGTTCCGTCACCTCGGCCACGGCGTGTTCCAGCGCCACCTGAACTTCGGCCAGAGGCGGGATCGGCACCCAGACGGGCAGATCGTCATCTAGAACCTTGTCTTCGCGCAGATAGGCGTGGGCCAGAACGAAATCGCCCAAGGCCTGCGTGTTGCGCAACCCGGCGCAATGGCCAACCATCAGCCACGCGTGCGGGCGCAGAACAGCAATATGATCGGTGGCGGTTTTTGCGTTGGACGGGCCAACACCGATGTTCACCAACGTAATCCCGGAACCATCTTTGCGCTTCAGGTGATAGGTCGGCATTTGCGGCAGTTTCAGCGGTTGTTCGATCGGTGCTTTGGGGTCCGTGATTTCGGCATTACCGGTTGAAACAAAGCTGGTATAGCCGCTGGCGGGGTCCGCCAATTGTTCTCGGGCGTAGTTTTCGAATTCCGAGACATAGAACTGGTAGTTCGTAAACAACACGTGATTCTGAAAGTGACCTGCATCGGTGGCGGTGTAGTGAGCCAATCTGGCAAGCGAATAATCCACACGCTGGGCGGTAAAAAGGGACAAGGGTCCAACAGCATCCTCATGGACATGCACGCCATTGACGATGTCATCATTGGTGGTTGTCAGGTCCGGAACATCAAACACATCGCGCAGGGTGAAGTCGGCTGCGCCCTGATGAGGCACGACCAGATCGGGATTGTTTGCCACGGCAAAATGCACCGGAATCGGCGTGTCCGACGCCGCAATTGTCACAGGTTGACCATGGTTCTTGATCAACAGGGCGATCTGCTGGGTCAGGTAGGATCTGAACAGATCCGGGCGCGTCACCGTCGTGGCATGAACACCAGGTTCAGACACATGGCCAAAGCTCAGGCGGCTGTCGACTTGGGAATAGGTCGAGGTTCTGATGCGAATTTCCGGGTAATAGGCTCTGTATCGCGCGGCAGGCGTCCCATTTTCCATGGCGTCCGCAAAGCTGTCGCACAGGAAATTGGTGGCCTGCACGTACAGCTCTTCCAGCCGTGCAACGGCGGCGGCGGGATCGGTAAACTGTTCTGGCGCGGGTGCTTGCGGTGTCAGGAGTGTCGTCATGCCAATGGTTCCAGAAGTTCTATTTTTTCGAATGTGCGTACGTCGACCAACCCGAGATCCGATATTCGAAGCTCGGGAATCACGACCAGCGCCAGCAATGAATGCTGCATGTACGCGTTGTTCAGTTGACAGCCACAGTCCTGCATCGCCTGTACCATCCTGTCGGCCTTGGCCGCGACTTCGGCGGCGGGACTGTCGGACATCAGGCCGGCGATGGGCAGTTCGACCAGCGCCAGTTCCTGCCCGCCCCGGAACAAGGTGATGCCACCGCCCACTTCGGCCAGACGGTTGGCGGCCAGCGCCATCTGATCCCGGTCCGTACCGACGACGATCATGTGATGACTGTCATGCGCCACGGTCGAGGCCATGGCCATTTTTCCCTGATAACCAAAGCCCGAAACAAAAGCGTTGGTGACGCCCCCGGTGGCCCGGTGCCGCTCGACCAGCGCGATCTGGCACACCTCGCCTTCGCCCTCGACCAGCCCGCCAATGATCGGCAATTCGGCCTTCAACGCCTTGGTCGGGGCCTGGTTTTCCACCACGCCGATGACGTTGGCCCGAACTTTGTTGGCCCCTTCCGGTGCCTTGATCTCAAAATCGGCCGACGTCAGTTCATGCCCCAGATGAACGGTATTGCGCGATTTTTCGGGCCAGTTCAGATGTGGACAATCCACTTTGATCGCACCGTTTTCCGCGACAACCTGCCCGCGGGCTATCACCATCTCAACCGGCAGTTCGGTCAGATCCGAGCTGAGGATGATATCCGCCCGTCGCCCCGGAGTGACGGAACCGATCTCGCGTTCCAGCCCGAAATGCGTTGCCGTGTTGATCGTCGCCATTTGCAGCGCGACCAGGGGGTCGCATCCGCAAGCAATGGCATGGCGCACGACGCGGTTCATATGCCCGTCATTCACCAATGTGCCGGAATGACAGTCATCCGTGCACAGAATGAAGTTGCGCGGATCCAGCCCTTTTTCTGTCACGGCCGTAATCTGGCTTTCCACATCATACCAGGCCGACCCCAGACGCATCATCGAGCGCATCCCCTGCCGAACCCGTGCAATGGCGTCGGCCTCGCATGTGCCTTCGTGATCATCCGCCGGGCCACCCGCCACGTAAGCCGCAAAATCAGGCCCTAAATCGGGCGAAGCATAGTGCCCTCCGACTGTTTTTCCGGCCCGTTGAGTGGCTGCAATCTCGGCCAGCATCTTGGGATCACCATGGATCACGCCCGGGAAATTCATCATCTCTCCCAGTCCGATGATACCCGGCCAGTTCATCGCCTCGGCCACGTCTTCGGGCGTGATTTCATAGCCCGTCGTCTCCAACCCCGGCGCGGATGGCGCGCAGGATGGCATCTGAGTGAAAATATTGACCGGTTGCATCATGGCTTCGTCATGCATCATACGAACGCCGTCCAGACCCAGCACATTGGCGATCTCATGCGGATCGGTGAACATGCTGGTCGTTCCATGCGGGATGACGGCACGGGCGAATTCGGCTGGGGTGAGCATCCCGGATTCGATATGCATATGCGCATCACACAAGCCGGGCAGGATGAAGCGCCCTTGTGCATCGATGATTTCCGTATCCGGACCCACGCAATGCGAGGCATCCGGCCCGACAAATGCTATGCGCCCGGCGGCAATCGCCACAGAATGATCCGGCAGTAATTCGCGGCTGTGTACGTTCACCCAGATTCCGCCCTGAATGACCATGTCCGCCGCCTCGCGTCCGGCTGCAACTGCGATCAATTTGGGGGCGACATCGGGCCAGCTTGGGAAAGGTGTGTATTCCATGGCTCAACTTTCACGAATGCGTCAGCGGGTGCAACCCCGGTTCTTCGATGTTGGAGATTCCTCATACATGTTGGGTACGTCTTTTGGTTCTGGCGCGCGCGTTTCCCTTTACACCTCAGACCCGATCTCACGCCGCACCCAGTTGGCAAAGGCCACGGCGCCGGGTGTGTCCTCGGCCTGCGGGGACAGCAGCAGATAGTAGGACTCGGGCATTCGTGCACGGTGCTTGAACGGCGCGACCAGCTGACCGCGCTTGATCAGGTGACTGGCGATTGTGTCATGTGCCAAGCAAAGACCACCGCCAGCCATGACCGCTGACAGGCAAACCAGATAAGTCGTCGCGTAGGCTATCGGTGGGTTTTCCCAATTTAGACCCTGATCTTCTGCCCAATTTGGCCAGTTGGACAGCAGGTTGGAGCAGTCGAAAAGTGGCTGTTCCTGAAGGTTTTCCAAGCATACCGGATAGTCTGGTGCGCAGACCGGATAATAGTGTTCGGTGCGCAGAATCTCGGTTCGGACCGTGTCGGACGGACGAAGCGAGAACCGAATCTCGACCGCCGCGCCTTCGGCCATTTCGCGCGGTTCCCAAAGCTCGGTGAAGACGTTCAATTGAACATGTGGATGTTCCGCCCGAAATGCCGGCAGGCGCGGGGCCAGCCAGTTGACAGCAAAGCTGATGTTGCATTGCACTTGAACCGCGTTTGGTTGCGCACCGGTAACCGCCCGGGTTCCGCGCATCAGTGTCCGAAAGGCTTCTCGCACGACTGGCAGATAGGTGATTCCGGCCTCGGTCAGTTCCAGAGCTTTGGGGCGGCGCAGAAACAGTGGCTGCCCCAGATGCCCTTCCAGAGATTTAATCTGCTGGCTGACGGCGCTTTGCGTCATGTTCAGGTCTCGTGCCGCGCCGGTAAACGAGAGATGGCGCGCGGCGGCTTCGAAAGTGCGCAACCAGCCCAGCGGAGGAAGCGAGTTTTGCATCTACATAACCTCGGCATAAGTTCAGCTAATGGAATAGTCGCGTTTTTTTTGTTGGTCAAACTGCCGGACCCCATGCAGGTTTGGCCACGACCAGCCGTGAAAGGAGCCAAGCATGAGCCTCACCAGTCTTCGTCCCAATATCGACCATTGGTCCGAGCGCGTGGATATGGCCGCCACCTTCCGCTGGACGGCCCGGCTGAACATGCATGAGGCGGTTGCCAACCATTTCAGCCTGGCAGTGAATGATAAAGGCACGCAGTTTCTGATGAACCCCAATCAGGTGCACTTTGCGCGCATTCGTGCCTCGGATCTATTGTTGCTGGATGCCAATGACCCGCATGTGATGGAACAACCCGGTGCGCCGGACCCGACGGCCTGGGGGCTGCACGGCTCAATCCACCGCCATTGCCCGCATGCGCGTTGCGTCATGCATGTGCATTCGATCTTTGCGACTGTTCTGGCCTCTTTGGCCGACAGTTCATTGCCGCCGATCGATCAGAACACGGCGACCTTTTACAACCGCTACGTGGTAGATGAAGAATTCGGAGGTCTGGCCTTTGAAAGCGAGGGTGAGCGCTGCGCCGGGATGCTGTCCGATCCCAGGAAGAAGGTCATGATCATGGGCAATCACGGTGTTCTGGTCATTGGCAGCGACCCTGCCGACGCCTTCAACAGGCTGTATTATTTTGAACGCGCGGCCGAAACCTACATTCGTGCCTTGCAGACCGGACTGCCCCTGCGCGTCTTGTCGGATGAGGTTGCCGAAAAAACAGCGCAAGAGCTGGATGACTATCCCGATCAGGCCGAAGCGCACCTGCGTGAGATCAAAGCGATCCTTGATTCCGAAAGTTCGGACTACGCGACCTGAGGCAATGCGCATGGTCGAGGCGGGCGGCTTGACTGCATCCGAATTACCGGACTCAAACCCGTTCAAACAAAGCGATCAAAGCGGTGTCATCCTTGTTGGGGCCAGCCGCGAGATCTCCGTATATGCGGACTTCGGGCAGGGTCAGGTTGCGAATCTGATCCTGTTCCAGTTCGCGGAAAGCGTCAGCAAAACCCAGTTCCTTGAAATGGCGCGCATTGATCGAAAGGGCAAACTGCGCCCCGTGCCGCGCCACGCGTAACAGCACGGGCAGCACCTCGGGGCCCAAATGACCATGTGTGAAAGTGCCGGATGAAACTATGCCGGAGTAGCTGTGATGCGGAACGGGGATGCCCTGTGTCAGATCAGCCTCGATCGCGTCCCGGTAAATGTCCTTGCGCATCGCCTGATCCAGCATCTCTGCGCTGATATCGGTTGCATCAATGGGTCCGACGCCAAGCGCCGACAGTACCGCGCCGCACAGGCCGGTTCCCGCTCCGACATCCAGAACGGGCCCCTGACCACCCGCGCCGACAAATGCCCGCGCCGTGCGGGTGTGAAGCTGATAATCTTCGCGTGCGGCGAAGCTGTCATCATAATCTCCGGCCCATTCCGCATAGAGCTGTCTGTTCTCGTCCGGAGAACTCAGCGCATAGGCCGAATGCAGGTCAGGTGTTTTTTTGCTCATGACCAACAGAAAGGCGCAATCGAAGATTCGATTCAAGTGCGTCCATGCGGCGCTTGCATCCCGGTACGGCGCAGATCATCAAAGGGGTATGACCAAGACGCTATTTTCATTCGGCCATGGCTATTCTGCCCAGGCCCTGTCCCGAAACCTTGCCCCGAATGGCTGGAAAATTGTTGGCACGACGCGAGACCGTGAAGGGGCGGGTGCAATCCGGGCCTCTGGCGCCGAACCGCTGATCTGGCCGGGTGTGGCACCGAACCTTGATGGGGTGACCCATCTGCTGATCTCGACGGCACCAGATGAAGCGGGTGATCCGGTTTTGGCGGCGCTGGGCGATGAAATTGCCAGGCGGTCCAGTCAGTTCGCATGGGTGGGTTACTTGTCGACAACGGCCGTCTATGGCGACCATCAGGGTGGCTGGGTGGATGAGGACACGCCGCCCACACCGACCGCCAAGCGCGGAAGATGGCGTATGCTGGCCGAGGAGCAATGGTCGGCCATTCCGGGCCTGCCTGTTCATATCTTCCGTCTGGCGGGTATCTATGGGCCGGGGCGCGGGCCGTTTTCCAAGCTCAAGCGTGGTGGATTGCGGCGCATTATCAAACCGGGGCAGGTGTTTTCGCGCATTCATGTGGAAGACATCGCGCAGATTCTTGAAGCCTCGATGAAGAAGCCGAATCCGGGAAGCATCTACAATGTATGTGACGACGAACCGGTCCCGCCGCAGGATGTCATAGGATACGCAGCCGAGTTGCAGGGTTTGCCCCTGCCTCCTGCGGTCCGTTTCGACGACGCCGATCTGACGCCGATGGCGCGCAGTTTCTACAACGAAAACAAGCGGGTTCGAAACGACCGGATCAAGGAAGAACTGGGCATAGATCTGATCTATCCCAATTACCGTGTCGGGTTGGAAGCCCTGATGAAAGGCAAGTAGCGTCCTTACATCGCCGCCGCTTTGATCATGTCCGCCGCTTTTTCGGCAATCATGATGGTGGGTGCGTTTGTATTGCCCGACACCAATGTCGGCATCACCGAGGCATCGACGACCCGCAGGCCTTCAAGCCCTCGTACGTGAAGCTGGGGGTCTACGACCGCCATTTCGTCCACGCCCATCTTGCAGGTGCCCACGGGGTGATAGATCGTGTCGGCACGGGCGCGGATGTGCTCCTCCCAATCCTGATCGGTCTGGGCGGTATCGGTGCCGAACAGCTCTTTGTGCCGGTACTTGGCCAAGGCCGGCGCGTTGAGGATATCCCGCGCCATTCGCGCGCCTTTGATCATGGTTTGCAGATCGCGTTTGTCCGACAGAAACGCCGGATCGATGGCCGGCGCCGCCGTGGGATCTGAGCTGTTCAGGCCTACGGTCCCCCGGCTTTCCGGTCGCAGTTTGCAAACATGGCAACTATACCCGTACCCGTAATGCAGCTTGCGGGCATGATCATTGACCATTGCGATGGTGAAATGCAGCTGAATGTCTGGACGCTCCAGATCGGGGGTGGTTTTCAGAAACGCCGCGCCTTCGGCAAATGGCGTCGCTGCCATCGAGACGCCTGTCTTGCTCCACCGTTGAATATGTCGCAACAACCGCGCTGCCCCCACCGGGCCGATACCAAAATTGTCGGTGTCTGTGGTTTTGAAGATCAGCGCGAAGTCCAGATGATCCTGCAAGTTCTGTCCCACGCCAGGCAGCTCGTGGTGAACAGCGATTCCGTGCGGTTCAAGGTCGCTTTTTGCGCCAACACCCGAAACCTGAAGCAGTTGCGGCGTTTTCAAAGCACCTGCGGACAGAAGGATTTCGCGCTTCGCCCGAATGGTGATGTCTGCGCCTTTGCCTCTCACCCGGTATACAACGCCTGTCGCGCGCTTGCCCTCAAAGCGCAGCCTGCTGGCATGTGCATGCGTGATGACCGTCAGGTTTGGTCGTTCGGAAACTGGGAAAAGATAACCAGCTGCCGCGGAACACCGTTCCCCATTCTTTGCCGGGTCGTGAAACTGGGTAACCTGATACAGGCCGACGCCTTCGTTATCGCCACGGTTGAAGTCTTCGGTATGGCGGTGTTGCAGCTGCTGTGCGGCTTGAATGAACGCATGAGTGATTGGACGAGGCTTTTTTTGCCGTGAAACCTGCAACGGCCCGCTGTCACCATGCACGCTGTCGGCGCCAAGCTCGTTGTTCTCGGCCCGTTTGAAGTAAGGCAATACACTGTCCCAATCCCAGCCGTCGCAGCCCAGATCAGCCCAGCCATCATAGTCCTGCCGCTGACCTCTTACATACAGCATGGCGTTGATCGCGCTCGAGCCGCCCAGTGCCTTGCCGCGTGGTTGATATCCTCTGCGCCCGTTCAGACCGGGCTGCGGGACCGTTTCAAATGCCCAGTTGTTGATCCTGGGACGCCCGGGAAGTGCGGTCACAACAGCTGCAGGCATTCTGACGAAAAGGCTTTTCCCACCGCCACCTGCTTCAAGCAGGCAAACACTTGTGGATGGATCTTCGCTCAGGCGGTTGGCCAGAACAGAACCGGCCGAACCGCCGCCTACGATGATATAGTCGAAATCCATGCTGTCTTGCGCACCTCTTGCGGCGTTTTTGTTTCTTTGACTGGTCGGGCAGGGTTACCACCTTCCCGCTGAGAGTGCGTTAATGGAGCAAAAAAACAACTGTGACCCAAAGTCAGTTTTTTGCGCGACCCAGCCTTTTCTTGATGGTCAGGTCCGGGATGCACGCAAGGTGCAGAAAAGTTGTGCAGGTCGTTTCTGTCTGCCGAACCCCTCGATTCCCCCGCAAGGGCAAGCTTTGGGGTTTCTTCCTGGGATATCCGCACGTTCCAGACGGCCGGGAGATCTTGATTTGTTAAGTTAACTTATTGTTTTAATTAACAAACACAAAAAATCGACGCGAAATGCAAAGTTTTTTGAAAATGGGGGTTGCAGGTCCCAGACCTAATCCGTAAATACCCCTTCACCGGCGCTGCTGAGGCGGTGCTGACGGGTCGGAGAGACGGCCTGACGGACTGGAAAGACGGTTGAGACGCTCGGGAGAGACCGGGGGCATCTATGGGACTGAT